>CANFKN010000040.1 GCA_947447385.1 Microbacteriaceae bacterium | reverse complement strand
GTGTAGTTGCACTGGCCGGCTCTGCGCTTGCCGTTGTCGAAGCGAAAGCCCCACACGCTCAGGTCAATGTGCCGAGCCATCGTGGCGAGCGCCATTGCCTGAGCCACGCTGAGCTTGCTCGCAGTCAGACGATGGCCCGAGGCCGGCTGTCGAGCGGCTAGCTCGAAGCCCGACTTTTCGAGCGCGACCAACTGCGCTGCAACTTGAGCCTGCCCTTGCGTTAAATCGTGTGCCTTGGCCGCATCGCGCGAGCCACCCGCAGGTGCCACGACAACAGTCACCTTGCGAGCAAGATCTGCGTCAAAAACTGCCACCACGAGTTGCTCAAAAATGCGGCGCAAAGTAGCGGTTTCGAGGCGGGCATCCAAGTCGAATTTAAGTGTGCCTAGGCCCGATTCGGTGGTGCTTAAACGCAACTCACCACAGGGTTCTTGGGCATTCAAGACACCCCAAACATAGCCACTTGTGGCGACTAGAGGTGTCAGGGTAATCATGCTAATAAAACCCTATTTTGACGAGCATGTTAAATCTTGTGAAAATGCTGAATTTACCCCGCGTTTACCTAATAAGGTTTTGCTATGACACAAACAAATTCTGGCACTGCTTCGGCAACCTCTATTGAAACCAACGACATCGCCCCGATTCCTGCGGGCGAGCGTCACGGCAAGGCATGGCACCTCTTCACCGTCTGGTCGTCTCCTAACCTCGAGTTCGCAACCGTTTTTGTTGGCGCTCTCGGCGTTCTATATTTTGGCCTAAACATCTGGCAGGCAATCTTGGCTGTTGTGGTTGGTAACGCACTTGCTGCTGTTACCCACGGCTACTTCAGCACATTCGGCCCTAAGGGCGGTCTGCCACAGATGGTGCTAGGACGCACCGCTTTCGGCAAGTGGGGCAACCTGATTCCTTCAGGCCTTAGCACCCTAGTCGCAGGCATCGGCTGGTTCGCTGTGAACACAGTGTCAGGTTCACTTGCGCTCAAGTCGCTGACCAACATGCCAATCTATCTCGACCTTGTAATCGTGATCTTGGCCCAGATTGTTATTGCACTTGTCGGTCACAACTTGATTCAGGTTTGGGAACGTTACGCATTCTTCTTCTTGCTAGCTGTTTGGCTGATCGTTACCGTCGTAGTTGTGCCACAGGGCAACTATGGCGTTGACTTCGGTAGCTTCAACCTCGGTGGTTTCACACTGGCTGCAGGTGCTGCCTATGGTTACACCGCCGGATGGACCCCATTCGCATCTGACTACACACGCTACCTACCAGAGAGCACCAACCCACGTCAGCTAGCACTAGCTGCAGGTCTCGGAAACTTCTTGAGCACCAGCGTTTTGATGAGCGTAGGCGCAATCGCGTTTGCACTTATCGGCAACGACAAGAACGTGACAGGCGACTTCGTTGGTCTATTTGGCAACCAGTTCCTAGCCGCAGCGACCCTGCTTGCAATCGTGCTCGGTTCGGTTTCAGCTAACGTTCTTAACGTCTATTCTGGCGCCATGTCATTCTTGGCAATGGGCTTCAAGCTAGGCTTCAAGACCCGTCGCGCAATCATGGTTGCCCTTGCTGGCGTCATCGGCGGCATCGCGGCATTCTTGTCAGTTGACAACGTCAAGACCCTAGAAGGCTTCTTGCTTGTTGTTTCATATTGGGTAGCTCCATGGGTGGCAATCATTCTCGTTGACGCTCTTCAGCGTGGCAGTGCCAACCTGGGCAAAGTTGCTTCGTCAATCGGTGAAAACCTTGCCGGCCCAATCTCGTTCGTGGTCGCAACCGTCGGTTCAATCTGGTTGTTCTCGAACCAGTACCCAACCTACGTAGCACCACTGGCAACCTCAGGTGAGTTCGCAAACAACTTCTTCATGACCCCAGATGACTTCAAAGTCGTTGTCGGTGGTGACGCAACCGCAATCGTTGGTTTCGTAGCCGCAGCAGTGCTTTACTTCGTTTTGTCAAAGGTTCTAAAGTCAAAGAAGTAGCCTCACTCCCCTAATCAAAACCATGGTGGTGCTCGAGAAATCGGGCACCACCTTTTTTTGCGACGGTGCCGCCCTTGCCACACGACCCGATGCGCAACCGATAACAAACGCTCTGCGTTCGCTTGCCCAGCCACCACGTCAAACCGCTAGGCTTCAGACATGGAATTCAAAGTCGGTCAAATCTTCGCAACAGACGAAGAGAAACTTGAAGTTGCTATCGCCGAGGCTCACCTTGGGCTTGCCGAGGGTGGGATTCCCATCGGCGCAGCGTTGTTCGATGAGCACGGAGCGCTACTGGGCAGTGGCCACAACTTGCGCGTGCAGAATGGTGACGCTTCGATGCACGGTGAAACCAGTGCGTTTAGAAACGCTGGCCGACAAAAGAGCTACCGCAAAGTCACTCTGGCAACTAGCCTCTCGCCTTGCTGGTACTGCTCAGGTTTGATTCGCCAGTTCGGCATCGGCCGGGTGATTGTCGGCGATGACAAAAACTTCATGGGCGGCCAAGACTGGGTTGCCGAGCACGGCGCTGAAGTGCACGTTCTAAACCACCCGGCACTAGTTGAACTCATGGCCGATTTCATCGCCGCCAACCCTGCTCTCTGGAACGAAGACATCGGCGAAGAGTAGCCCCAGCTCAATAACCCCACCGTGCTTCTGGCCCGCGAAAACGTTCGCCTGGCCCGCGAAAACGTGCGGCCGACCCGCGCAAACGAGTTGCTGCCCCTCGCGGGGCTCAGGCGAACTGTGCGCGCATAAAAGTTGTGAAGGCAATAGCCAAGATCGCTCCGCCAAGCATGAATGGCCCAAATGGCAGCGCGCTCTTCATGGTGGCTTTGCGAGTGGCCAAAAGAATGATGCTCACGATTGCGCTCAAGAAAAATGCGAACATCAGCGCAACCAATGCGGTGCCCCAAGAAACCCACCCGGTAATCAAACCAATAATGCCGGCGAGCTTCACGTCACCCATTCCGAGGCCTGAGGGGTAAACCACGTGAAGCAGCATAAACAGTGCAAGCCCAACCACACCGCAGAGTGCCGCCTCGGTTAGCGCTGGCCAAAGATTGTCGATTGCCGAAGGCAAAATTAGCCCAAGTGTGACAACACCATAGGCCGGGTAGACATATTTGTTTGGCAAGCGTAGTTCACGAAAATCGACGATGCTCAAAACAATCGCAAGCCAAATGAAGTAGGCATAAACCGGCACAGCCCAAACACTCAGAAGCGTGCCGTTGATAAAGTTCTGAATCGTCATGGCTGAGGTGCCTCCTCGTTAGAGGGTTTGCAGACCCGACATCATGCCAACAACGGCTGGGCCAATCACAACCACGAAAACCGCTGGCAAGAAGCACAGCATTAGCGGCATCAAGATTTTGACAGTGACCTTTTGGGCATTCTCACGCGCCTTGTCTTTGCGCTTCTGGCGCATGTCTCGAGCCTGCTCGGCAAGCACCGAAGCCACCGGAACACCCATGCGATCAACCTGCAACAAAGCCGTTGCAAACTGACGCAAACCAGGGCTCTTAGTGCGCTCAACCAGCTCAGACAAGACTTCATTGCGCGATTTGCCCAAACGCATCTCGCCCAACATTGCACCTAGCTCTTCAGAAACTGGCCCGTCAAGGCCGGTCGAAACGCGAGAGGCAGCTGCTTCAAAACTCAAACCAGAATCTACACAGAGCGTCAACATGTCAATGGCATCTGGCAGGTTTTTGTCCATGCTCTGCTCACGCTTTTGACTGTCGTTGACAACCAAAATGTCTGGCACAAAATAACCAAAAACTGTAAAAACCAAACCCCACAAAAAACCCTGCGCAGGTTGGTTGGCAATCATTAGAGCACCCAACAGCACGCCCACAAGGCCATACAGCGCCTTCTGATATGCCAGAGTCTCAAGAGCCTCTTGGCCATATTTGCCAGAACCCTGCAACCGAGCGGTCATGCGTGCGCGATATTTTTCGCTCATGAGGCGGTATCCGAGTTTAAAAAATAGGCTGTTCGCTTTTTTGTTGGTCGAAACCTTGACCTTAACCTCATTGGGGTTTTGGGTGTATTTCGGGAGGCTCTTCAAAAGGCGACGGTTGCGTTCACTTGACATCAACGCGCCAAGGCGAGTCACCAAGAGAAAAAGTGCGATGGTCGTCGCAGAAGCGGCAACGATCGGCAGATAGTCGAGCAGCGGGTTCATACCTCAATCACCACAAGTTTTTGCAACCAGAACCAGCCAGCCGTAACCAAACCAACGAACACACCAGCCATGATCATGCCGAGGCTGCTCGACCAGAAAAACGCAACGTAGCTTGGTCGAATCAAAATCAAAACCGCGAAGGTGCCGATAGGCAAGCCGAGCAGAACATAAGCCGAAAGTTTGCCCTCGGCTGAAAGCACGCGCACTTCACGGCGCAACTCGGCGCGACCGCGAATCGTTGCTGCGACACTATCGAGAACTCCCGAAAGCGAACCACCGATTTCACGCTGAATGTCGAGCGCCTGCACGAACCAGATCAGGTCTTGGCTGTTCATTCGTTTGGCCACGCGCATCAAGGCCTCTTCAAGCGTCGAACCGAACTGAACCTCGGTCAAGGCAAAAGTCATTTGCGTGCCAACCTCGCCACGGTCTTGGCGCGCGGCAGACTCGAGGGCTTGGGCGAACGGGAGGCCGGTGCGAAGGCCCGAAGCCAAGACCTGCATCAAGCCAGGAAGCTCATCGGCGAACTTGACAGACCTGGCAGCTCGGCGATTGTCGAGAAAAAGTTTTGGGCCAAAATAGCCGGCTGCAAGGCCAAAGATTGCGCCGATAATCGGTGAGCCAGAAAGCGCGGTCGCAATAATGAAACCGAGCACACCCGAAGCGCCAATCACACCGATCCAGCCATCGGGGCTGATTTGCACGCCAGCAGCAATGAGGGTTTCAAAAAGTGATGCGCGAACCTTGGTTAGGGTTTTTTCGAAAGCACTCTTAGGCCTTGCAAGCTCAGCCTCAAGAGCCTCACCAGCGCCAGTGACGCGAGCATAACTTGCCAAGACTTTTGCTCGGTTTTTTAGCGCTCGCTCACGATCAAAAAAACCTCCAATTGCAACCACGAAGAAGGCGGTAGCCACAAAAGCTAAACCACCAATCGTCAGCGGCATGTAGTCGAAGCTCATCGCCTAAAACTTTCATGGTTTAGCTGCACTCCAGCCTCAGCCAGTCTGGTCATAAAGGTTGGAGTGAGGCCGGTAGGTCTAAGCACACCGAGTTGGCCGTCAACTGGTTGGTTGTGATATTCAAAACGGAACAAGTCTTGGGTTTTTACAACGCCATCGGTAACCGAAATGATTTCAGTGATCGCGGTGATGTGACGCGAACCGTCGCGCAAGCGGCTCTGCTGAACAATCAGGTCGATGGCGCGGCCAATCTGGTCACGAATGACCAAAACGGGCAACTCCATGCCGGCCATCAAACCCATGGTTTCGAGGCGCGAAATGGCGTCTAGCGGGTTGTTTGCGTGCACTGTGGTTAGTGAGCCGTCGTGACCGGTGTTCATGGCCTGAAGCATGTCTAGAGCAGCGCCGTCGCGAACCTCACCAACCACGATTCGGTCAGGGCGCATGCGAAGCGAGTTGCGAACGAGGTCGCGAATCGAAATGGTGCCAGAGCCCTCGATGTTGGCCGGGCGGGTTTCGAGTCGAATCACGTGCGGTTTCTTCAACTGCAATTCGGCAGAGTCTTCGATTGTGACGATGCGCTCATCTTCTGGAATGAACGATGAGAGCACGTTCAAAGTTGTGGTCTTGCCCGAGCCGGTACCACCGCTAATAACGATGTTCAAACGACCGCGCACACAGGCCTCAAGCATTTCGAGAGCCTCACGCGTTGCAGTGCCGGTGATCAACATGTCACGCGCAGTGAAAGGCTCTTTAAAGAACTTTCGAATTGTGATGTTTGCGCCGTCAAGTGCAATCGGCGGCACCACAGCGTTGACACGGCTGCCATCAAGCAAACGAGCGTCAACCAGCGGGCTCGACTCGTCGATGCGGCGACCAACTCGGCCAACAATGCGGTCGATGGTTTTTCTCAGGTGATCTTCGCTCGTGAAACGCAGGTCAGCAAGCGTTAGACGACCTTTGCGCTCAACATAAATTGCGTCATATCGCACGACCATGATTTCGCTAACATCGGCGTCGCGAAGCAACTGTTCGAGCGGCCCGTTGCCGAGAATGTCGTCAACGATCTGCTGCATAAGCTCAGCGCGGTCAACGTCGGTTAGTGGGTAATCGCCTTTTTCCATAACCGAACCGATGGCTGCGAAAACTGCTGTTTCAAGCGTTTCGGCATCCATCTGGCCGGCATATAAGAACTGCCCGATTTTGGTTTTAAGTTCGTCGTTGACCAGCCCGCGCAAAAACTCTTGGTCGATGCGATCTGGTGTGCCACCAGAAACTGTTCTGAGCAAACCGGTGTGGGCGTTTGGTGTGAGATCTGAGTTCTCAGGTCGATTCAAACGATTCGAAAGGCTCATTATTTGCCGCCTCGAGCTGAGCGTGAGAACATGCTGCGGCGGTCGGCGTCAATCGCACCTGGGCGTCGTGCCGACATTTTTTTATCAACCATGCGCGCGATGTTGAACATGGCCTTGCTCACCGCGTGACGAGGCTTAGCAGAAACCACGGTGCGGCCCTGGTTGATCATGGTCGGCACGATTTGGTGGGCTGGAATCGTCGCAGAAATGTTCATGCCAATTGCGTCTTGAACGTCTTGAATGCTCAAGCCGGTTTTGGCGTTGCTGCGGTTGACAACAATGTTCCACTTGGCACGAGGCATGCCAAGCGCGTCAAGTGTGCCCAAAGTGACTTTGAGGTTCTTTAGCGAAGGCATGTCGAGGGTGCTGACCAAAAGGTATTCATCAGCCAAATCGAAGGCTTTCAAAATTGTTTCGGTGAAGGCTGGAGGCGAGTCAACAATGACATAGTCAAATGTTTGCTGCAAACCAACCAAAACCTTCTCGGCCAGCTCAGCAGTGATGAACTCAATATCACTTGGATCAACCGGTGCCAAAAGGGCATAAAGATTTGGGCGATATTGCATCACCAGCGAACGCACACCTGAAAGGTCAAGGTTGTCACCCATGCGAATTGCGTTGCTGATGGTCTTAGTCGGTTCAATCTGCAAGGCGACAGCGATGTCGCCGAACTGCAAGTCAAAGTCAACGATGCAAACCGACTTGTCGCCACCAGCACCGAGCGCCTCGGCAATGTTTGTGGCAACCGTAGTCTTGCCACAACCGCCCTTAGCTGAGAAAACCAAAACCATCTTGCCTTTGGTGACAGGGCCTTGATAAACCGAAGTGTCAACCATGCGCTCCGAAAGCGAAACCGAACGCTTCTTAGCCGCAAGCAATGCCGATGCGTCATCGGCGCTAACAACCTCGCGCACACCAGACTGCATCGCCGCAGTCATCGTGCCAACCTCTAGGCGGCTGCGAATCAAAATGAAGCCGAGTGAAGGGCGGGTCGCTCTGTAGTATTCAACCACTTGAGTCGCGACATCCAAGGTAAATTCTGGCCCGATAACCACCAATACTTCTTCAGGATGAGCTTCTAGGTGATCGCGCAATTCGCGACCGTTGCGAATCACAACGGTTGACTCACCCAAAGTCATTTTGAAGCGCTCTGAGTTTTGCCTGTTCTCGGCGAGCAAGACTGTCATCTGAGGTTATTCCTTAAAAAGGTTGTCTGACGAAACACCTTCGTCTGGAATAGCGACTGTGCCGTTGCCAAGCAACGACAGATAAACCAAACCATCACGCGAGCACTGAATAATCTTTTGCGAGTTCTTTTGGTCAGCAGCCAGGGTGATTAGCCCGTTTGAGTTCTTGCCGCCCGAAGCGTTAGCTGCAGCGCCGGCCGGCGTGGTCGCATTGCCAACACCGATCACCTTCGCCGAGTCAACCAAAAGGCGGGTGCGCAGGGCTGCTTGCTCTTGAGCGTTGCCCGAACTAGATGAACCTGAGCTGGCGTTTGTGAGCGAAGAATAGGTGCAAAAAACCGCTACGTCGACGCCTGGAACAATGAATGAACCAACGTGGTCGGCATCTGGTGCCGAAACTGAAACGGCAAACAAGCCTTCAGGAATCTGCAGTGGGCCAAGGTTTGGCTTGTCGTCAGTGACCAAACCAAAGTTGCTCGAGTTTAGAATCATTCCTTTTGGAATCGAAACTTGTGAAACACGCGATGTTGCATCAGTGGCCTTAACCTGCGCGGTGGTGATGTAGCCAGCCGGCAAGGTTCCCAAAGGGTATTTATCGGTCGTCAAAAGACCTTTAGCGTTGGCATCGGCAAGGGTCGTGCCCACCGGAATGACCTGCTTTGCAACAACAACTTCTTGCACCTGTTCGGTGCTTTGCACAGCTGTGCGAGCAGTCGAAGTGTAAAGAAAAACAGAAATTCCAGCGGCAAGTGCGAGCACAAGCGCAATCACCAAATTAAGCCTTGAAGCCTTCACGCGGGTCCTCTCATTGCAGTGGCACAATCGTGTTCACACCTAGGTTATAGCTCGTTGGCCCAGTAGGGGCTAACATACCTGCGGTTTGAGACGTGGCGTTTGAAATAGCGCCAACCAAGCAAAAATAAGTGCACGATGAACCCGTGCTCGGGAACGTCGCTTTGACGAGAGCGGTGTTCGGGTAATAAGTCGTTCCATAGCGATAAGCGAGTGGTTTGAAGTTCACAAACGCAACAACAACCTTGCTCGCAAGAGCCGTGTTAACCACGACGGGATACTTCGTAAACGTACCCGCCTGAATCATTGTGTTCAGAGCATTTTTATAGATGTTGGCAGTTGACACATTCCAAGTAGTGTTTTCGGTCATTGTGTCACCGATCGAAATGAAACCGCTCGCGGGCTTCGTCATAACCTCAAAGCCTAAAAAGTTGGCTGCTGAAGGAATCGACTTGCCAGACTGATCTTTTTTGCCCGAGCAGTTCGAAGTGGTTGGGCCATTTTGAGTGCCGGTGAACCCCTCGAGAATTGGATCGGTAGAGGCAAGAGCTGCCGTGCCCTTGTTCACGATTCCTGGTTCAATAGCCGCACAAATACTTATGATCATCGGGAACGACGGGAACGGAATCTTGCTCAACGTGCCCCAAGCCGATTGGGC
>CANFKN010000039.1 GCA_947447385.1 Microbacteriaceae bacterium | reverse complement strand
TAAAGAACGGCGACGTCGGCGCAACCCACATCTGTTTTCAAATCGATGACATGGATGCCGCCTATGCGACGCTTCTCGAGCGAGGTGCGGTGTTCAACTCACCGCCAGTGACACTCACCGATGGTGATCTCGCTGGCTCTCGCTGGGCCTACCTGCGCGACCCAGACGGCATTCAGCTCGAGATTTGGGCTTGGCCTAAGGCATAGCAGTTGCAGTTGCAGTTGCAGTTGCAGTTGCAGTTGCAGCGACCTTAAGCCTTGGCGATTTGCAACAGCAGTTCGCTGTATTTCTTGCCGATCACGGCAATGTCATACTCTGCTGCAGCAATCTCAATGGCTGCCGCATATTTGGCTCGAAGTTTTTCATCGCGCAAAAGTGCTTCAAGCGCTTTGGCAATTGCAGGCACGTCGCGCTGTTCTGTGAGCAAGCCGGTCTGGCCGTCAATCACAACTTCGTTGATGCCTGGAAGGTTTGAGGCGATAACCGCAATGGCACCAGCCGCGCCCTCAAGTAGTGTCACCGGTAGCCCCTCTTGGTCGCCCGATGCTGCAGTGACCGAAGGAATCACCATAACCTCTGACTCGGCGATGGTTTTCAAAACCTGCTCGCGACCGCACTGACCCAAGAACTTCACGGGCAAGCCAGCCGCTGCAGCCTCAAGCTCGGCGCGAATCGGACCATCGCCAATCACCAAAAGTTGCATCTTTAGGTCGGCTGGCAAAAGACGCATCGCGTCAAAGAGGTAGGTGAACCCCTTCTTTTCGACCAAACGACCGACGGCCAAAACCTGACCAGAAACTTTGGCCACCTTGCTGCGCACCTGGCGCACATAGCTGGTGTCAACGCCCATGGGCAGCACCGATATCTTTTCGGTCGGCAAACCAAAACCTCGAAGACTCTCGGCCATCTGTGAGTTCACAGTTGTGATGTGCTTAGCTTTTGCAAACACTTGCTTCTTCAAGGCCAAGATAGGTTTTTGATTTAGTGCATAGATGTCGCCGCCGTGCGTGGTGACCATCAACGGCACCCTAGGCGCAACCACCGAGGCAACAATGCCCTGCGGAATCACCCAGTGAGCGTGAATCGCGACAGGCGAAAGCTCTTTAACGAGGCTTCGCAAAGCCACCGCCAAACCAACGAACATCGGGCCAACCTGCAAAAATCGTGACTTATTAGCCTTTAGGTTGTCGAGAATAGCGCCATCGGCCAAATCTTCGAAGGCTTTGAAAAAGTAGCGGTATCGCACCACGTTGATCTTGCCAACGGTTTCTCGAGCAGCTGCGCCCGGCACCATTGGTGTGAGCACGGTGACGTTGAACCAGTTGGCTTCTTGTTCTGCGAGGTCTTGCACAAAAGCGGGGGTTCCGTCGTTAGCTCTCGCCGGAAAAGTCGAAGCCAGAACAATCAGGTTTGGTTTTGAGTCAGACATGCCTAGCTATTCGCTTTCGTTTGAAGTTTTCGCAAAACGCTTTCCCTTGATTTTGGCAAGGTTGAAGCCAACAAAATCGTTGGTCAATAGCCCAGCAACACCGACCACCGCTAAGACAAAGAAGAGACCCAAAAAGTGAATCCACATGCGGTTCAGTGAGTCATCCCAGCCGACGCGGCCAAGGGTGGGTGAACCAAACTGGCCGCCATCAACCATTTTGGCGAGAAACGATGCCACGGCGAGCGCAGCAACAATGCGCAACAGCGTGCCATAGACGGCTTCTCGCTGAATGAAAAGTGAAACAACAACCACGATCAGCAGACCCCAGAAGAAATAGCCCCAACCTCCAGTTGCGAAAAAGAGATTCGTCACGAGGCTGCGGTCGCCTTTTTTGAGAGCGTTGAAAAACACAACCTCAAGCACCAAAAACATCGACAGCAAAGCCAACGGCGTCAACGCAAAAACACTGCCGATTATCTTCGGGGCCCAGCGATAGAGCGCCCAAACAATTGCCAAAACCGCAAGCATTGCCAGCGGAGCGAGCAGGGCCATGCGACCAGCGAGCACGTAGCTGTCGACGGTGTACATCCAAGTTAAAAATGCTGCGAAGACAGAAGCGATTGAAATCAGAACCTCGCGCGGTTTCGTGCCGTGGCGGGCCGCAAAGATTGCAACAACCACCAAAGCCAAAAGAACGCCTTCAGGGCGAGTCATTGTGACAACAGCAAGGCCAAGGCAAACCACAATCAGCCGCGCCCTCTCGTTCACGAAAAATTCCACCGGCACCAACATGGCTGCGACCGCAGTAGTGATTCCCAAAGCCACCATGGTGTGGCCGTTGACATAGAAGATTGCGACTAGGGGCATGGTCGCGGTGAACACGACGGCGCTAACCGCCACGAGTGAGACAATCGAAACTCTGCGGCTAAAACCACGAAGCAAGTGCCAAGCAAAACCAAGGGTCACAATGCCAACGAGCATAAAGATGATCGGCACAAAAGCGTCGATGCGGTTGCCGCCCTCGCCGGTTCCTAACATCAAGATCAGAGCGAAGCCGCGCTTGAGTGACATTGAGGTGCCCAGCGCGGTTGGGGTGCCGCCCTGTGAGATGTAGTCAGAGAGCGCAAGAATCCAGAGCGCGTCACCGTGTGAGCGCGTGAAGAAATGCAAAACGTTGACCACGATTTCACCGAAGCCGAACACTGCAACTGAGATAGCTAGCGACCAGAGGTGCAGGCGCAATTTGGCAACTGCCGGCAAAGCAAAGGCTGCCATCGCCGCAACGAAAACCCAGATCTCGAGCGAATCGATGTGGTTTGGCAGACGGTTAGCAAACAACGCAACAACTGCGCTCAAGACCCTAAGCACAATCACTGCCAAGAAGCCAGCAGGCAAAATGAGCCAGTAGTTCTTTGCCACCAAACGGCTGCCGATAGCAACGGTAGCTATCGCAATGAATGCGAGCAGTGCAAGATCAAGCATCAGTTCACCGGGCCAATCGCGGTCTCTAAGAGTTTTTGCTCAACGAGCCCATAAATGTCTTTGGCGAAAAACACTGCAACAAAATCAGTTGGCTTGTCGTTGATTTTTGGGTTGGTCAGAATGCGCACGTCGCAATATTTAACCAAGCGGTTGAGGCAACGAGTTTTGCTCAGCTCAACTTTTGTGTCGCCTGGCGCATAGAGACGGTAGGTCTGAGACGCGTTCAGGGTTATCGGCAGGTTGACACTATCGAGTTTGAGGTTGTTAATTAGGCCAAGCTCTGCAGGAATATAGATGCCGTTGGTCTCGAGCGAGCCAAGGTGTTTCAGGCTGACCGAACCGTGGTTGTAGGCAACTACAAAAGCGAGGCCCCAGTTCCAATCTTTATCTTGGATGATTTCAGTCGCCGTTTGATAGCCGGCAGGGCGCTGATAAGCCTGTGGGTTATTCGCAAGAAAGCGATTCGCGCCAATCAAAGCCAGAGCAACCAAGGCAACCGAAACCAAGCGTCGTGCTGATTTCAGATTTTTCATTGGGCTCTCAGATTCATAACGGCGGTTGAGCAAAATTATAGCCGAAGGGCACTTATTCGAGCCGGCTTCAGCTGCTTCAGAAGTGAAGCCAGGCGCTAATAAACGGTTCGCGCGCCACTCAGTCGGGTGCGCCTGCGACGCTCTTCACAAGCCTCAAATCGGGCGACTCTGGTAGATTTAAGGCAATAAACATTTGCAGCGGAACGGGCCAAATGAAAATTCTGATTCTCAATAGCGATTCGCCTAACAATCGTGGCGACCGGGCTATTTTGGCCGGCAACATCGAACTTCTGAAGTCGGCTTACCCCGACGCTCAGATCACTTCTTTGTCGCAATATAAAGAACGTGATGAAGCCTGGTTTGGCATCAGTTTTCTCAAGCTATCGCCCTACAGCATCAAGCCGGCTGACTATCTAAAGCTGCTTGCCGAGGCCAGAAAGTCAGACATCATCTTTTGGGGCGGCGGTGAGATTCTCAAGGACTACACCAACAAGATCTCGCTCTTCTATTGGGCCCTAAAGCTTTTCGGTGTGCGTGTCGTGAATAAGAACATCATCGGTGCTTTTCAAGGCATCGGCCCAACCAAGGCCAACATCAGCAAAAAGGTGATTGCTTTTGCAGTGAGCCAATGCCGCGCTTTTCTAACTCGAGACGAAGAGTCGAAAGCAAAGCTAGAAGCTTGGGGCGTGCGAATTCCAATCATCGCTTCATATGACCCGGCGATTTTTGAGCAGGCCAAGCCGGTCACCCCTCAGGCACTGAAGAATTTCACCGAAACTCAGGGCATTCCAGTTGAGGTTTTGAACAACTACATCGGCTTCGGCGTGCGTCGTTGGTTTCACTACCGTGCGAGCTCTTGGCTGCCTGCCAGCCTAAAGCCGTGGCAAAAAGCCACCGTTGAAAACAGTGACGAACTCAATCTATATGTCAGCAACCTAGCTCAGATCGCCGACAACCTGGTCGAAGCTCACGATGCCAACATTGTGTTTTTTCCGATGCACGTTGCCGCCTCTGAGAACGACCAGGGTTTCGCCGGCGAAGTGATTGCGCGCATGAAGCACGCAGACCGTGCCTACCTAATCAGCAAAGACAACCTTGCCCCTGCCGAAATGGTTAGCGTGCTTTCAATGGCTCGCGCCTTCATGGCATCGCGCTTGCACTCGGCAATCTTGGCATCGGTTGCCAATGTTCCTGCCTACTGCTTGTATTACGTCGATAAGGGTCGAATCTTTTTCGAGCAGATGGGCCTCGCAAAGCACAGTGCAGCGATTGCAACAATCTTGAACGACGGCGCAGTCGAAACCCTAACCAAAGAAATCAATTTCTTGATTGCTAACTCAGCCAAAGTCAAAGTCGAAATGAACGAACGTCTCGGTGAGATGCGCAATGAAATCGAACGCGACCTGCAGCAGGCCGTTAATGGCTAAGAAGTTAGTACCTGCGGTTTTTTATGCCCTGGTAATAATCTTCGCCGCCATTTACCTTTCACGCATCGACTGGCAGGGCCTGTCAGAGGTCACAATCAACCCTTGGTGGCTAGCGGTGGCAACGGCTATTTCACTGCTGACCCGATATTGGTTCGCCGAAATCTGGCTATTGCTTCTGACGCGACTTGGTGCGCGACTCGACGGTTTTCGCAGTCAACTCTTTGTGGTCTATAGCAAGGCATGGCTCGGCCGTTACATTCCTGGTGGTGCCGCTTGGATCTTCGGCAAAATCTATTTCGCCAGCCAGGTTGGCGTTTCAAAAACCAAGCTCGCCATCAGTAGCTTTCTCGAAGGCGCCCTGCAGATCATCGTGGTGTTGGTTTCGGCCGCGGCACTGCTCGCCATTGACCCTCGCGTCAGCCAGTTCGGCCCGCTCTGGGTCTGGGGTCTGATCGCTGTTTGTGTGGTGGGTCTATTGGCGGTGTATCCGCCGATATTTAATCGCGTGGTTAAGTTCGGTTATGCCAAAACCCGCAAGAAGACTCTCGACGACGCCGACCTCCCCAACAACCGCACGATTGGTCTCGGCATCGCAGCCTTTGCCGGGTCAGCGCTGATTAGCGGCCTCTCTTATTTCTTTATTGCGAAGACTCTCGTGCCTACCTTGAGCTTTAGCGATGTTTTTTATGTTGTGGGCACAGCCAACCTCGCCAGTGCGCTGAGCATGCTGGCCTTTTTTGCTCCTGCCGGTTTGGGTGTTCGAGAGACCATTCAAATGACTACCCTTTTGGTGATCATGAACCCCGCACAAGCTGTTGCGGTCACCGTGTTCATGCGACTTTGGAGCATCGTGCTCGACGTGGTTTTTTGGGTCGGCTCGCTCGCAATTCAGCGTGCCCTCAAATCAAAATCTGAAGTGAGAGATTAGAGAAGGTTTTTATGCGCAGATCAATCGAAGGCACTTGGCACTGGGCTGCCCGGGTTGCCGCCTCTAAGTATTTCTTTCTAGCAACCTGCCTGACTTATGTTGCTCTGGCGATTTTCTTTGCCGTTTCAGTTATTTTTCCGCACTACAGCGGTCTCATCAACGGTGTTGTGCGCGTCACCCCGCCAAACCGCGTGCCTGACGAGTTTAGGCACATCGCCAACATTCTTTACTATGTTCAGCGCGATTTCTGGGCCGGCCCGGTTATTTCGAATGTTCCAGCTGAAACTTTGCGACTAGGTGAAATCACAAGGTTCCCGAGCTATTTCTATTACTACTTCATGAGCTGGTTTGTGCGCTGGTTCGACTTCGGCGGCAGCAACTACTATGCGGTTGTTTTGACCCTGCGCCTCATCACCGCAGTATTTGGCCTGCTGACACTCATTGTGGTTCGCAAGTCGCTGCTTCGCCTGAAGTTTTCGCTAGCAGTTGCTAACATCTCGGTCTTTGGCTTGTTGCTAACCGGTCGCTTTGTTTGGCAGAGCGCTGGTGTTAGCTATGACATGCCATCGATGCTGCTGTTCGCAGTTTTCTGCCACTATTCGATCAAGTTCATTCAGTCGCGAAACCTTTGGCTAATCTTGCCTCTATTGGGCATCACATTCTTGAACTCTGTCGTGAAATACACCTACCTGCCGTTTCAGCTTGGCTACCTTGGCTTGATTGTGGTTTGGTACCTCATCACTCGCAAAAAGCACTCGGGCGTCAAATCACCTCGGCCAGCGCTCGCGAACCTTTGGTTCTGGATTCTCACAACAGCAATATCTTTCGCACTCTTTGCCGAGCGCATTCTGCAAAACATTTTGGTTTGGCGACAGATCGAACCTGGCTGCGACAAGATTCAAACTTATGCAAACTGCTTCACCTTGATGGGTATTTTTAGGCGCAATGAATCGGCTGCTGCCGCCGTTGCCAACCACACCGCTCACGACTTGATGAACCCATTCGTCTATTTTGTTCGTTGGGTGAACAACATTTATCAGTCACTGTTCTTTTATCGAGGATGGTCGACCCACAACTGGTACGTCATCGAACGTGTGATTGTCGTCGGCCTTTTGGCTACTGCGGTTGCCTTCATTCTCTTTGTGATTGGCGCCGTTCGCAATAGTCGCTCACCCGAGCGCCTTTTTGCCATCACAGTGGTCGCAACCTATGCAGTTGGTGTTTTCGCGTTCAACGCAAAGACCTACCTGAACCTGCACGTAACTTTCGCAGCCTCTGGCCGTTACCTCTTGCCGATTTTGGGCTTCTTCTTCGCCTTTGGCGTGCTCGGCATTCGCGAACTTTTCAAAATAAAATCGTTGGCACTAAAGCGCACCGTGTTGATTTCACTCGGCGCTCTTCTGTTGCTCTTCTGGTGGTGGCACAACCCGTTGGTTGCTTATGACCCGCTTTATCACTCAAAGAACTTCTGGGCCAACATGGGGCCGGTCGCAGACATTTTTCACCGAATGATTTTGGTCAAGCGCTACCACGGCCAGTAAAAGAACTTAACTTAAAGCAAACGCGCGTCTTGGCCGGTGGTCAAGACGCGCGTTTGCTTTGTGGCTATTTCAGTCGAGCCGGTACAGCTGCTTCGATAAGTGGTGCGACTCTCTGTGAGGCTCGCCACGAGAGGTGGCTGAAGTCTCGATATTGCAACTGGTTATCAATCACAGGTTTGCAAAAGTCGTCGCAGAACAAGTCGGTTGGGTCAACCACCGCGGTGCTTGGCAAACCTTTAATGGCTTCTGGCAAAGCATCCTTTGGCGACAGTGCATCGCCTCTTGGCACGGCGCAGTCTTCAGCCGCATTGCCCCTGGCCGACACCAAGCAAGCTGCTATGTCTTTCATCGGCTTAGGGTTGTCTTTGATCAGCAGCCAAAACTCGCCACGACTTGTTTGAGTTTCTACGAGCTTTCGGTAGCTTGCGCTAACCGCGGCGTTTCCGTCGGTGTAGAACGACGCGTTGCTATTGATTATTAGGTCAAAAGGTGCTGTCTGCTTTAGGTAATCGCCCAACTTCACGTTCCACTTTTTGCAAGAAGAATGGGTGAGAGGCACAGCATAGGTCGCCGAATCTTGAAGCGGGCAGGCGCTCTTTGAAATCAACGTCAGTTGCCAGTCATATTTCTGCGCCATCTCTTCGAGAACAAGCCAATACTGGCGCGAGTGCGAGTCGCCAATCACGGCCACGTGAATATGGCCGTTGGCTACGCCGGCAACGCAGTGGTTTAGGTCTGCACTGGTTTTTGAAGCAAGGCAATGCGGCGGTGTTTCAGATTTTTTGGGGTTTTCGACCCGATAGATGTGGTTGGTGCCACTTGCGCTGTTTGGCGTGATCGGCTTGAACTCGCTCAATGCAAAAGAGCCTGCGGCAACTGCCACGACGAGTGCGCTCGTGATTGCAATCTGCCATCCCGCGCGCAATCTAGCTAACGGGCCAAAGCGAACTGGGTCTTCGATGAAATATTTGCTCAAAGTTGCCAAAACGATTGCTATTGCGAACGAGATTGCCGCACGAGGCAGGCTCCAGCGACCAGGAACAATCCATGGCACCAAAATCATCACAGGCCAGTGCCACAAATAGAGCGAATAGCTGATGTTTCCCAAAAACTGAATCGGGGGCAAAGAAAGCAACTTCGTCGGAATCAAACGCGACTTTTGGTCGCCCGATGCGAGTAGCAGAGTGGTTCCGATCACCGGAATAGCTGCCCAGTAGCTAGGAAAAGGCGTTGCCGTTGTGAAGGTCATCAGTGTATAAACCAGTGTCGCCGCCCCAGCCCAATAAACCAAGGGGTTTAGAGCCTTATGCAAATTCTTCGAAAGAGCTACCGCAAGCAAAGCTCCAAAGGCAAACTCCCAAGCCCTTGTGAAGGTGCTGAAGTAGGCCTTCGCGGCGTTGTAGTCGGTGAGCTTAATCGAATAGATAAGACTTAGCCCGGCGATTGACACCAGTGCCGCTAGAACGCCCCACTTGGGGCGAAGGCGCACCAACTTGGCTGCGAAGATTGCGATGAAGAGAATGATTGGCCAGACGATGTAGTACTGCTCTTCGACCGAAAGACTCCAAAAGTGCTGAAACGGTGAAGGCGATGCCGTGTCTTCGAGGTAGTTTGTAGATTTTGCAATGAGTTGCCAGTTTGCGACATAAAACGCCGAGCCAACAGCGTCACCTACAAATTTCGCGAGTTGGCCTTTTGGAATGTAGACAAAAGCAACAACCATGGTTGCCAAAATGACAAACAGCGAGGCCGGCAAAAGGCGGCGGGCACGGCGAGCCCAAAAGTCGGTG
>CANFKN010000038.1 GCA_947447385.1 Microbacteriaceae bacterium | reverse complement strand
TTCGCCTAGACGCGATTGCCTTCATCTTCAAGCGCATGGGTACCACCTGCCAGAGCGAGCCTGAGGTTCACTCAATCACCCAGGCTCTTCGCGCATTTAGCCGCATCGTAGCCCCATCATTGATTTTCAAAGCAGAGGCAATCGTTGGCCCAAACCAGGTCGGTGCCTATCTTGGCGAAGGCAAACACGCTGGCAAAGTCAGTGACCTTGCTTATCACAACAGCCTCATGGTTCAGATTTGGGCAGCGCTAGCATCAAAAGACACTCACTTCATGAACTACACCATGAACCTCTTCAAGGCGATTCCAACAAACACCGCTTGGGGCGCATACCTGCGTTGCCACGACGACATAGGCTGGGCAATCGATGACAACGATGCCGCTAGAAACGGCTTCAACGGCCACGATCACCGCATGTTCCTGGCTGACTATTACACCGGCAAGTTTCCAACCTCAAACGCACGCGGTGTTGACTTTCAAACCGATCCGCAGTCGGGGGAGCGCCGCACATCGGGCTCGGCCGCCGCGCTTGCGGGCATCCAAACAGCATTTGAGAACAAAAACCAGGCACTGCTTGACGAAGCCATCAATCGATATGTTTGCGCCTATGCCATGATTTTTGGTTTCGGCGGCATTCCGCTGCTTTACATGGGCGACGAAATCGCCATGTTCAACGATGAAAGCTACCTCAAAGACCCGACCAAGGCCGAAGATAACCGCTGGATTAACCGCCCAGCAATGGATTGGAATACTGCCCTTTCAGCTGCTGCCGGCCAAAACCCAGACTCAGTCGCAACCCGCATTCGCCGTCGCATTGACCGCTTAATCGAAGCTCGCACCACATTGCCTTCGCTTCACGCGGCTGTTGCCACAAAGACGCGCTCGGGGGAATCGAACGGAGTCATTATTTTCGATCGTCAGCACCCAGCTGGCAACCTGACACAGGTTTACAACCTAACCGACGGCACTCGATGGGTTAGCCGCAGCGAGCTCTGGGCAGTGGGCAACCGTGTCTATGACCATGTCACCGGTAACAGTTTCAATGTTGGCGACGGCATCGAGCTGCACCCATATCAGGCGCTCTGGCTCAGCTAGCGCAACTTCCACAAAGGTTCACTTGGTTTTGATGCTTTGCAGGTGGGCGATTTAGAAATATCCGACCGCCAACGGCAAAGAGTCTGCTGGCGCTATTGTGCCGTGATGTCTAGGGTCGCTATATTTCTTGACCTTCACTCGATACACCAAGAATGCGCGCGCGTCATAAGCCGAAATCTTGTAGGTGCGCTTGTTATTGGCCGAAACGATTTGCTGGCAGCCCACAAGTCGCGGTGTTTGGGCAGCTGCTTGCGTAGGGCATCTAAACCAGCTCGTCGCGGTCTTGCTCACTGACTTGAGCTTGAAAGTTCCGTTCTCGCCACGCACGGTACTGCCCAAAGTATTGGTGCCAGAAATCGAAGTGAACTTGTTGATGAGTTTGGTTGAGCTCGCGTCGTATTTGAGCTTCGCAGTTGAAACTACTTTCACTGTGCGTTGCACCGTAAAAGTAACATCAATGTAGCTCGATTTAGATAACGTGATAGTAAGTTGCAGTTTGCCTGAGGGGCAACTCAGAGGAGCATCAACGGCAACGTGCAAAACTGGGCCTTGACCGAGATAACTGCCTTGACCTGCGCTTTCCACAGCGCAGCTCCAAGAATACTCCACCGTTGCGCCAGACGGGAATTTCAGACCGGTGACCTTCATGTCGGTGCCTGGTTTTAGTTGGCCAATAAATTTTGCTTTAGAAGCACCGACCTCCGTGAGGTCGAATCTCTTAATAACAAAGTTGTGGCCGGCAGATACTGCTCCCGCAGCTAAATCTAGGTGAGGAGCATAGACGGCACTAATCGCACCATTTTCGAAAATTGGGTTTCCCCACTCTGGGTCACCGTAGCTTATGAGATAAGTCCCTTCTGGCAAATAGAACGAGAAGTGACCTGTCAGATCGGCGTATTGATGATGGATTGGATAGCCGTTCGTGAGTGAAACATACACACCCTCTTTAACGTCCGAGGAGTCACTCGGGTCTGAAATACCGAGCCCGTTATCAACATCGAGCGGTTGCCCATTGCTATCTAGCAGAGACCCCGAAATCTGTCCAACGCTTGCCCAACCAGGCAATGTGATGTCGGTTGCCGTCGAGACAGACCCGCCAGAGATGGTAATGCGACTGTAAAGACTCGCACTTAAATACCCTAATCCAGACGAAGAATAATATGCCAAGCTGGCATACCAATTGCCACTATCTGCCTGCGTTAGTGGGCTATCGTTAGATAACTTATCCGTGTTCAATGCACCAACAAAGGCATAGTAGGTTCCGTCGGCCAGATTTGAAAAAGAATATTCACCTGTCTGAGATGAGTTTGAAGTGCCAGTGGGGCTGCCTACGCCATAGTTCACATAGTTTGAATCTGCCAACGTGACAGGCACGTTGGCTAGGGGAGTGGAAGCCGCGCCATCAACGCTGATAAAAACTTTGCCCGTAACCGAGCCAGTGTCGGCCGCCTTAACCGCCGCGACTTGGACAAGTGTTAAAGCTGATGTTAGAAGCAAGACTGAGAGGCCTGCAAAACGCTTCTTGAATATGTTCACTTTTGCCTTCCTAAAAACCCAATAGTGGCCTTTAAGAAAAGCTAGCGAGAGGTGCGATAGCGCAACAGTAATCTCTTTTGGTGTCACCCAGACGGGCTACGAAAGTCGACGCGAGGGGAGGGTGGCACTTGGGGATATAACCGTTTCAACAATGCAAAACCCCGCTTCTGACTAAGCACTAGGCCTTAGCAAAAGCGGGGTTTTATGCTACCCAGGCGAACCCAGGAGCAGTGTTAGCTGTCTCAAAGCAAACGTGTCCGAAAGGGGACTTGAACCCCTACCCTCATAAGAGGACTAGCACCTCAAGCTAGCGCGTCTGCCATTCCGCCACCCGGACGAGTGGAGTGTGCGCCTTTAGGCTCACAGCAACAAGCTAAAAGAATACCACTTTTATTAGTTCGTGGCTAACTAGCGCGAGGCGCAAACTAAGGGTAACTTTGGCTTATGGCTCAAGACACTCGCATGGCTCTCAGACAGTTCATTGCTGCTTTAGAAAAGCACTTCGAATCGGTTGCGACCCGTCGCAGCCCTGAAGACCCTTCGGTTCAAACCGCCTACCTGCAACTCGAAGACGCATTTTTGAATTACGAAGAAATGCTTGGCGAAAACTTTGAAGAATATCTGCCATTCGAGCTAGCTGAAGACGACAACGAATGAACCTTTTTGATGCTGTAGTCCTAGGAATCGTGCAAGGACTCACCGAGTTTTTACCAATTTCGTCAAGCGCTCACCTGCAGATCGTTCAAAACCTTTTGGGCGCAGGCTCAATGAACCTGTCAAAAGAGGCTCTGACCGCTTTCATAGCAACGATTCAACTTGGCACCGAGCTTGCAGTGCTGGTTTATTTTTGGCGCGACATTTTGCGAATCTCAAAAGCGTGGTTCATCTCAGTGGGTCACGCCTTTTCTCGAACTAAAACCGAAAAAATGAGCAAGGATGCCAGCCTGGCGTGGCTAATCATCATCGGCAGCTTGCCGGTTGTCATCATCGGCTTGGCATTTAAAGACTTGATTGAAAACCAGCTGCGAAACCTTTGGGTCATCGCCTTCATGTTGATTATCTTTGGTGCCATTTTGGGCATTAGCGATGCTGTTGGCAAAAAGACCAAGTCGATCGAGAGCCTAACCCCGAAAGACGGCATTTTGTTTGGGCTTGGCCAAGCACTAGCGGTTATTCCTGGCGTCTCTCGCTCTGGGGGAACAATCAGCGTCGGGCTTTTGCTCGGCTACACTCGTCAAGCTGCCGCACGCTATAGCTTTTTGTTGGCTATTCCAGCAGTGCTAGCAAGTGGGCTTTATGAATTCGCAAAGACCTACAAAGACCTTTCGAGCGACATGTTGCTGGCAACTGGCGTGGCCACCGGCATCTCTTTCGCGGTCGGGTTTGCCGTCATAGCCGGTTTGCTTCGCTATCTCAACAAAGGCTCGTTCGTTCCATTTGTTGCCTGGCGTTTGATTGTGGGTTTCTTCGTTCTTGCGATGCTAATCTTCGCGGGCTGGCAAGCCTAAACGCTCAAAATAACGCCTCGCTGAAGCGATGGTGGCCTCTACTTGGAGGCATCCTCGTCGTTATCGTTCTGTCGCAAGAACTTTTCGAATTCATTGGCCAAAAAGTCACCGCTAGCTTGTGGTGACTCTGCTTCATCGTGCTTCTTTTCAAGCTCAGTGATGTAGGCCGCCATATCTTCATCAGCCAGCGATATTTCGTCAATGCCGCGCTCCCAGGTGAAAGCCTGTTCGGCGAGCGCAGTTCGGTCAAAGCTCACGCCTAGAAACTTCTCGATCTCAGCAACCAGCGACAACATCGACTTTGGCGAGGGGGAGTTGTGAACATAGTGTGGCACCGAGGCCCATAGCGCCAAGGTCGCAATATTGTTTGCTTCGAAAGCCTGACCCAAAACCGTCAAAATGCCAACTTGACCTTCATAGCGACTGCGTTCGACACCAAGCTGTTCGCGAACTTGCTCGTTTTGGCTAGTTGTGTTGACGCCGATTGGTCGAGTGTGAGGAACCTCAGCGAGCATTGCGCCTAAGAACATGACAGTGTCGATTTCTCGGTCAACGACCATTTCGAGAATTTCTTCGGTGAAGGTGCGCCAGCGGCGCGATGGTTCAACGCCGAGCATCACCGAAATGTTTGCATATTCGGGGTGGTCATTTCGACTCGCTGCTGTGGGTGCCAGCATTTCAGTAGTTGGCCAGCTCAACTGGCGGTTGCCCTCTGGGTCAAAGAACACAGAGGGCCTAGCAAATTGAAAATCGTAATAGTCTTCGGGTTCAACGGCTGCCACCGATTCGACGCCAGTAAGTTCGGCGATGTACTTGGCCGCACCACTGGCAGCTTCAGCGGCGTCGTTCCAACCTTCAAAGGCAACAATCAGAATGCGCCCACTAAATACTTGGCTGGTCAAAGGATCCTCTTTTGCGCTCAGTAACGGTTAAAACTCTATGCCACCTAAGAACGCTTCGGCACAAGCTAAAATTAGACAACTATGTCTATCAAGCAACTGCCGGCTGCAGTTTTATTTGACCTTGATGGCACACTCGTCGATTCAGAGCATTATTGGATGCTCTCTGAGCGCAAATTGGCAGACGAGCACGGCGCGCAATGGAACCACCAAGATGGCATCGATTTGGTTGGCATGAGCCTCTATGAATCTTCTGTCATCATTGGTCGCAAGCTGGGCAGTGCGCTCGCGCCAGAAGAAATCATTGACCGTTTGACCGCTGTTGTGATCGAACAGTTGCAGGTTGCAATGCCTTGGCGGCCGGGTGCGCGCGAATTGCTGCTGCACCTGCGTGAAGCGGGTATCAAAACTGCATTAGTGACCATGAGCATGCGAAGAATGGCTGTTTCGGTGGCCGACGCCGTGGGTTTCGACGCCTTTGACGTTGTGGTTGCCGGTGACGACGTCGTCAACGGCAAACCTCACCCAGAGGCTTATCTGAAGGCAGCGGAGCTTCTAGGCGTTGACCCGGCACACTGCGTGGCTTTCGAAGACTCGGTTCCAGGCCTTGCATCGGCAGAGGCTGCTGGCACCAAAGCAATCGGTGTTCAGCACCTGGTGAAACTTGAAGAAATCGAAGGTCGTATCTTGTGGCCCACTCTTGAAGGCGTCACACTGCAAGATTTGACCAAGCTATTTGAATAGGACCAAATGACAAACAATATTCCAAAGTTGCCAACTGGCCCGTTTCGCGCGGGCGACACTGTTCAACTGACTGGTCCCAAAGGCCGCCTGAACACCATCACGTTGGTTGAAGGTGGTGCTTTTGGCACTCACCGCGGCAACCTCAACCATGACGACATCATCGGCAAGCCCGAGGGCTCTGTCATCGCAAACGCGAACGGTGTTGAATATCTGGCCTTTAGGCCTCTGCTGACCGATTTCGTGATGTCGATGCCGCGCGGTGCTGCGATTATCTACCCGAAAGACTCAGCTCAGATTGTGACGATGGGCGACATTTTTCCGGGTGCACGCGTCGTCGAGGCAGGCGTAGGTTCTGGTGCGCTGAGCATTTACCTCTTGCGTGCCATCGGGCCAACCGGTCGTCTTGACTCCTTCGAGCGTCGATCAGAGTTTGCCGACGTTGCAAGAGCAAACGTGACAACAAATCTTTCGATGGTGCCAGAAAACTGGCAGATTCACCTCGGTGATCTGCAAGACGAGTTGCCGAAGAAAGTTGCAAACGGGCAAGCAGATCGAGTCGTTCTTGACATGCTGGCGCCTTGGGAATGCATTGAGGCCTGCGCCGATGCGCTGGTTCCCGGAGGCGTCATTCTCGGATACGTTGCAACTGTTACTCAACTCTCACGTTTTGTCGAAGCACTGAAAACTTCGGGGCTATTCGCCGAGCCAGAAGCCTGGGAGTCAATGATTCGCGGCTGGCACCTGCAGGGTCTGGCCGTGCGCCCAGAGCACCGCATGATTGGTCACACTGGCTTTTTGGTTACCGCGCGTCGTCTTGCTGACGGCACGGTGTTGCCACAGTTCAAAACCCGCGTGAAGACAGATTTTGCCGATGAAGACGTTGCGGTGTGGAACCCTGACCACCTAGGTCAGCGAAAGGTAAGTGACAAGAAGTTGCGAAAGACCGTGCGCAACGCTAAGGCGGCTGCCGAAACGAAATTAGAAAAAGCAAACGAATCGCAAACAGATTCTTCAGACGACCAATAATAAGCAACTCCCAAGCTTTGCTCGGTAAACTATTGCTACTTGTTAAACGAAAGTATTCCTTTGAAAAAGATTTTTAGCCTTTTGGCAATTGCAACGCTGACACTAACCGTTTCTGGTTGTGCAACTCAGACACCACAGCAAGCTTCAAACGCAATGTTTGACTCTTTGACTCGCAAGTGCAACCCAATCGCTGACGGCAAAGATGCACAGAGCATCAAGGTTAAAGATGCGGCTAAGGGCGCACCAGAGGTGACCTTCGAAGCCGGCATTCTGCCTAAATCAGCTCAGGTGCACATTTTGAAGCAGGGTGATGGGCCAACCTTTACTGGCGATCAAATGGCCGAGTTCGAAATCGAAGCCCTTGACGGCCCTACGGCCAAGCCTTTCGATGCTTCAAGCGGTCTGGTCACAAACTTCGATGGAACAAACACCTTTGTTTCGGTTCTAAACAACTCACAGAAGCCATCTGTCAGCCTCTGTGACGCGCTAACTGGAATTCGAGCCGGCTCAAGAATCGCAGCTGTCTTTCCAATAAAGTCAGCCACCAAGCCTGCCACTTCAAACAGCGTTGTGCTGGTTGTAGATCTAAAAACTGTTTTCTTGCCACACGCCACGGGCTCAAACCAGCCGGCAGCATCTGGAATTCCATTCGCTGTTCGTGTTGACAGCGGCGAGCCAGGCCTGACTTTTCCGAGCAACACTCCGGCACCTAGCGAGTTCAAGCAATACACCTCAATCAAGGGTGCTGGCGAAGTGCTAAAGACTGGCGATCACATCAAGGTGCACTACAAGCTTTACAGCTGGGACGCCGCTCACACTATGATTCAGAGCAGCTGGGCCAGCGAGCCGCTAGACATGACAGTTGGCACTGGCACAATTCAAGGCTTCACTAAAGCGATTTTGGGACAGACCGTCGGTTCTCAGGTTGTAGCTGTGATTCCGCCAAAGCTTGGTTATGGCGACAACCCGCCACAGGGTATTGCCGCTAACGCAACTTTGGTGTTCGTAATCGACATTCTCGGAAAATACTAAGTCAGTCAAAAGAGGGGTCAAGCGCAGTGCCAGAAAAAATTGATGCTGCAACAAGGCTGTTCAATTTAGCCTGCGCTCTGCTATACACCCGCGAGGGCTTGACTAAGCATGAGATCTTTAGTCGTGTGGCCGGGTACTCAGAAACCTATAAGCCTGGCACCAAGAACGTCTCGCTCAACAAGCATTTTGACCGCGACAAGATCGATCTGAAGCGTTCAGGCATTCAGTGGATCGCCTTTCAGCCGCCTTCAGCACTTGAAGACAACCAAGAGATTTACTACAAGGTGCCTAAGCAAGAGTTTCTTTGGCCAAGCAACCTAACGTTGACTAAACGACAAGTTGCAATTCTGAATTTGGCATCTTCAGTCTGGAACCAAGCGTCTCTTTCGCGCGACGCGGCAAACGCCGCACTGCGCGTTCGCGGGCTTGGCGAAAGTGGCGACATTGCCGAGTTGACCACTCTTGCCCCACGCATTCGCACGCACCACTCAAGCTTCACAGCCCTGACCGAATCGATTGAGCGCGGTCTCGAAGTCGAGTTTGGCTACCGAAAGCCGGCGTCGACGGAGGTTGAGAAACGCAAGTTTCGACCTTGGCAACTTCAAAACATCAGTGGGCAATGGCTAGTTTTGGGGTTTGATTCAGTTCGCAAAGAGCCACGAAGCTTCTTGCTTCGCCGCATCGTTTCCGAAGTGAAGAACACTAACGCTGACGCTCAGCAACCAACGGCCACCGATGTTGCAGCTGGCAAAGCCTCGCTTGACGATTTCATCAGTGGCAACCAGGCCACCTTGCGAATCAAACCTGAAACTGAAGCCTGGTTTAGATTCGAAATGGATGACGTCGCTCACGCCAAACGTGACGAGGTCACGTTTAACTTCATGGACGTTCACTTGCTTGCCGACGAGTTGCGTCAATATGCCGGGCAAATTGAAGTTCTGCGCCCAGAAGGTTTGAAAGAACTTATTGAAGCTGGCTTTAGAAAGGTGGTTGAAATTCACCATGGCTAAAGCAAAAAAATTCTACGCACTCACGGCAGATGCCCGCCTCAACCTGATCATTGCTCTCACGACTTATCTCACCGCACACTCTTCGGCTACCATCACTGAGCTCGCCTCGCACTTCGACGTTGCCGAAGATGAAATTCGACGTGCGGTTACCGCGATGTATTCAGCAACTGTCGCTGATTCAAACGAACAGTGGGCTATGGCCATCAACGACGACTGGAGCACCGATGCTGTCGTTGAACTGGATTCTCAGCTCATTCTCGACGGGAATCCGCGAATTTCTGCTCGTCAAGCCGGCGCATTGGCCGCTGGTTTGACCGTGCTTCTAGCTTCGGCCTCGAACGAGGACCGGGCAGATATCGAAGCACTAATACAAATTCTTAGTGAAGGTTCGATTCAAGCTGGTGTGGCAACCGTGGCCATCATGCCAGGAACGATTGATGCTGACCTCGCGAAAATGCGACAGGCGATCAACGCGCAAAAGCGCGTTCGCTTTGAATACCTGAATAGCAAGAACGAAAAGACTGAACGAGAGTTTGACCCAATTCGACTTGAGTCAAACGACCAGGTTTGGCACGTTCGCGGTTATTGCCACCTTCGTGAAGAAGAGCGCAGCTTCAGACTCGACCGCATGAGGGCATCCCAGGTTCTTGACGAGC
>CANFKN010000037.1 GCA_947447385.1 Microbacteriaceae bacterium | reverse complement strand
TTGCGCGAGGCCAAGCATCAGCGCGGCAATCAGAGCCTGGCTCAATTTGTGCGTCATGCGAAATCGCCAGAGCTGCCGATTGTGATGCTTGAAGACATTGCAGCGCTGTTTGGTTTGGTGATTGCTTTTGCTGGCGTGGGTCTCACCGTTTTGACACATAACGCGATGTTCGATGCTCTGGGTACGCTTGCAATCGGTGGACTGCTAGTGATTGTTGCCGTTGTGCTTGGAATCGAAACGTCAAGCCTTTTGATTGGTGAGGGTGCGACTGCCGATGATCACGCGAAAATTCGTGAAGCGCTTGAAGGCACCCCAGGAGTTGGTGGCATCATTCACATGAAGACCCTCTATTTGGGGCCAGACGAGTTATTGCTTGGTGCGAAGATTGCCGTGGGTGAAAGTGAAACGGCCGCCGACATTGCTCGAACTATCGATGCTGCCGAAGCAGCCGTGCGAACAGCTGTGCCGGCAACACGCGTGATCTATTTAGAGCCAGATATTCTTCGTTGAGCAAAAAAGTCGCGCAACTGGGAGTTTGCTTCTTCAGCTAATACTCCCCCATAAACCTCAATCGGTTTGCCGAGGCGGGCATCGCGCAAAATGTCATAGAGCGAGCCTGAGGCGCCGACGGGGGAATCCCACGCACCAAAAATAACTCGGGGAATTCTTGCGGCGACAATCGCACCGGCGCACATCACGCAGGGTTCAAGTGTGACAACCAATGTTAGGTCTTCTAGACGCCAATCGCCTCGCGCTTTGGTAGCCGCGCGAATGGCAACAATTTCGGCGTGCGCGGTTGGGTCTTGGTGCAGCTCACGCTCATTTCGACCAACAGCCACCAGTTGCCCTTTATCATCGAGAAGCACCGCGCCCACTGGAACATCAGCCGAAGCTTCGACGGCACTTTGCGCCTCGGCGAGCGCCAAACGCATCGCCGCTTGTTGGTCTGCAATGTTCAACCTAGAACCTCAAGCATCTTTCTATTGACAAAATATTTCTCTCGACCGACTTTCACGCTTTCAACAACGCCAAGTATTTCTAGTTCCTCTAACCACTTTGCTGCAGTGGGTCGCGAAACATTGCAAGCCTCGACGACGTGGCCGATTCGACAGTATGGCTTTTCAAAGAGCACTGCTGCAAGGTCTGTTGGAATTCCTCTTTTGAAAACGGTGTCAATGTGTGAACCAGCCAGCTCTAGCTGCATTCGACTGATCTGCGAGATTTGAGTACTGGCTTTTATCGCGCTACTTGCGACAACCTCGAGCATGAACCGAATCCATTCGTTCCAATTTCTATCTGAGGTTACGTCAGCAAGTTTTTCGTAATATTCACTTTTTCGTTCGTTGATTGCTCTTGAGAGGTGCACGACTGGCAAAGAAAGTAGCTGATTCTGCATTAGCATGGCGATGTTCAGGATTCTGCCTGTGCGCCCGTTGCCATCAGGAAACGGATGTATTGCCTCAAATTGATAGTGCGCGAGGGCCATGACAATTAGTGGATCAAATCGACTTTTTTGATTCACGAAATCTTGCCATTCTTCGAGCTTGCGCGCGATGAGAGCCTTGCCTTCTGGCGGAGTGTAGGTGCGTTTGCCGAGCGAACCAATGTATGTGCCCACGTTGGCTCTCACACTGACATCAAAGCCCAAAATTTCACTGCAAATAATTTGGGCTAACTTTGTCGTAATTGGTCGGTCGATGGTTAATTGATAGGCCATCTGCAGAGCACTTCGATTGCGCATGGCAGCGCGGGTGTCGGCATCGGCGATGCTGCCGGAGGCTTCGAAATTTTGAAACAAGGTGTCGTTGGTCGTGACAATGTTTTCAATAGCTGAACTTGCCTGGGCTTCAACGATAGCAATCGCGTTCACCAGAACCATGGGGTTAGGTAGTGCCTTTGTTAGTTCGTCGAGCCTCGCGAGCTGAACCCGAGCCTCAATTAGTGCTGAGCTGAGAGATGCAATATCGATTTCGATAGAGTCAGCGAGAGCTGGAAGCCCATTGAAAGGCTCATTAGGGCTCCAAGCAGACATGTTTACAGAATAGTAAAATCTATAAAAATAAACAAGGTTTTTTTATAGGTTTATTGAACGTGTAAAAAGTGCGAGCAAAGGCATAGATTTAACTCATGCACGTTCACATTGCCGATCACCCTCTAATCACCCACAAGCTCACCGTGTTGCGCGACGCGACAACGCCTTCGCCTGTATTTAGGCAACTGGTCGAAGAGCTGGTAACCCTATTGGCTTATGAAGCCACTCGCGATGTTCGCGTCGACAAGGTTCAGGTGCAAACACCTGTTGCAATCGCCGAAGGCGTCAAGCTCAGCGTGCCACGACCTCTTGTCGTGCCGGTGTTGCGAGCTGGGCTGGGAATGCTTGAAGGAATGGTCAAACTTTTGCCTACCGCTGAGGTTGGGTTTTTAGGCATTAAACGCAATGAAGAGACCCTTGAGCCCTACACCTACGCCAACCGCCTGCCAGATGATCTAAGCGGACGACAGGTTTATATCATCGACCCGATGTTGGCTACTGGTGGCACCCTAATCGATTCAATTAACTACGTGCTTGAACGCGGCGCAACTGAAGTCACAGCAATCTGCCTAATTGGCGCACCCGAGGGTTTGGCCACGGTGCAAGCGGCGATGCAGGGCAAAGACGTGCGAATCGTTTTAGGTGCCTTGGATGACCACCTCAACGAAGTGGGATACATTGTGCCGGGCTTAGGCGATGCAGGCGACCGCCTCTATGGTCTTGGGCAATAGCTTTAACCAAAAGCTGAATTTTTAGTAAGCACCCGAGCGGTCTACGACGGCCTTAAAGGTGCGCAAGATAATCAAAATATCACCAACGAGTGACCAGTTTTCGACGTAGTAGAGATCTAGCCGAACGGTTTCATCCCAGCTCAAAAGTGATCTACCGCTAACCTGCCACAAACCAGTGATGCCGGGCTTGACCAGCAAACGGCGGTGGTCATGGCGGTCATATTCTGCAACCTCGCTAGCCAATGGCGGCCTAGGACCCACAACACTCATCGAGCCATTCATGACGTTGAAAATTTGTGGAAGCTCATCGATGCTGAATCGGCGAATGAACTTGCCGACTTTGGTCAATCGGGGGTCGTTTGGGTCTTTGAACATGCGCTTGTTTACGGCGTCAACAGCTTTAGCGCGAAGTTCTGCATGCATCGAATCGGCATTGATCAGCATTGAGCGAAACTTAAACATCTTGAAAGCATTGCCGTTTTGCCCAACGCGTTCTTGAGCATAAAAAATCGGCCCGCCATCTTCGAGCTTGATAGAAATGGCGGTGACCAACATGATTGGCAGAACGGCAACGAAGGCGACTGCCGCGAATAGAAAGTCGAACGTCGTCTTCACGAGATACTTGAAGCCCTCAAAGCGAGGAGTCTCGATATGCAAAAACGGCATTCCAGCAACTGGGTAAGAGTTGATTCTGTTACCAGCGAAATCGACAAGGGCCGGGGCCACAATAAGTTCAGTGGTAGTTCCCTCAAGCGCCCAACCGATTTGCTTCAGCCTGGCAGCAGACATGTGATCTGAGCCGATGATGAGAACGCAGTCAATTTTGTAAGTTTGGGCATCTTCTGCCGAGGATTCTTCATAAACCACTAAGTCCACGCCAAGTTCAGCAAACTGCGCTTCGGTCTTGCCTGTGAATGCAGCCCTAAAGACCGCGGCTCTTACCGGCGCATAGCCATCTAGCGGGTTCTCTTGCAGGCGTTTGCACATTTCAAGTAGCTGTTCAGCAGGGCCAACCAACAGTGTGCGCTTGACGTAGGCACCTTGTCGGCGCTGTCTCAGCAACCACTGGCGGCCAGACCAACGGTGCATGGCTAAGGCGATAGCACCGGTTGCGAAAGAACTAAAAACAAATGTTCGCGAAACATCCACCTTGAAGGTCAACGACGCAAAAGCAAGAACTGCCACAACGGCCACTGACGCTTTGGTGGTCATTATGTATTCAGGAATTCCGGTGCCCGCAACGCGGGGGTTCCAAGACTTGATCAGCACTAAGGCTAAAATCCAGAGCAAAAACATTGACAACGAAAGCGCGACTGGATTCAGACTCAAGGTCAGTAGTTTCTCTGGCTTGAAAGTTGCATTTGCGTTCGGCAGCGCCCAAAAGTGCACAAAGGCATTTATTACCATCACCGCAGCAACAACGATTAGATCCCAGAAAAACAGGCTCCACCCAAAGCGCTGCATAAAACTAAATTTTGTATCTTTCATGATCTCAGTTGCCCCCTAGCAACTCGATTGTTCTTGCGGTTATAGCGATTAGCTCGTCAGTGACCGCGTCGTAGGTTTCTTGCCCCAGGCCCCAGGGGTCAACTACATCGTCGCTTTCGACACGCGGTGGCGTGAATCCTCGATATTTTGACGCCAAAGCGACTCGATCGCGAATCGTCGAGGCGCGTTCAATATTTTCGCGGTCGATATCTTCTAAGTGTGAGACGTCGCCATTTAAGAACTCGACCACTCGCACGAACTCTTTCAAAGTGAAGGTTTTGCGATTTGCCTGCACGAGTGAACGAACCACATCGCCGCGATGATTGGCCGTGGCAGTCAAAACCAAGTCAGCGCCGTCTATTAGGTCTGGGGTGAGCTGCTTAGCAATCGAAGATTCAATCACGATTTGGCGAGAGGCAGCAGACGAAACAGATTGTGGGTGAACATCTCTGCCAACCTCGGCGTGTGTGCCTGCCGAGTCGAACACTAGCTCGCCACCAAGGCCAGCACGGTTAGCCGCTTGACGCAGAAGCTGTTCGGCCAAAGGCGATCTGCAAATGTTTCCAGTGCAGATAACTAAAACTCTTAGCGGTTCAGCGCTTGTTTGATGGTGGTCAGACATCAGTTTTAGCTCTCAGTCTCGCCGTAAACCTTGCCATAAGTCTTGCCGTAACGGCGGCCGTATCCGTAACCATAGCCGTATCCGTATCCGTAACCATAGCTGCCGGCACCGCGCTGCGGGACCTTGTTAAGGACTGTTCCAAGAATGCGACCGTTCACCGAGGTGATGTGCTGAATGGCGCCTTGCAACTGCGGGCGAGTGGTCTTGCCTATGCCTACTACCAAGATGATTCCGCTAGTGATCTTAGAAAGAATCGCCGCGTCTGTAACAGGCAACAACGGGGCAGCGTCTAGAACGATTTGGTCGTATTTGCCTTCGAGGTAGCGCAGAATCTGCAACATCTTGTCTGAACCCAGAAGCTCGCTTGGGTTTGGTGGAATCTGCCCTGCAGGCAAAACGTCGAGTTTTCCGGCCCAATCTTGAATTACGTCTTCAAGTCTTGCTTGGCCAATCAGGTGATTCGTTAGACCAACCGAACCTTCGATTCCCATGTAATTGTGAACGTCTGGCTTTCTAAAGTCACAGTCAATGAGCAAAACCTTAGCGCCTGCATCGGCGAGCGCGATTGCTAGGTTGCACGCGGTTGTGGTCTTGCCCTCAGAAGGCACCGAAGATGAAACCACGATTGACTTGCGGTTGCCATCGACTTCAACGAAGTGAACGTTGGTTCGAAGTTGGCGATAGGCCTCGGCCTGCAAACTGCGTGGGCTGGTGTGAACGATTAGAGGGTGCTTTGGAGTTTCAGCATCGAATGCCATGGCGCCAAGAATGTTCGCACCTGTGATGGTGGTGATGTCGTCTGAGTTTCGCACGCGAAGGTCAAGTCGGTCGCGCAGAATCGCAGCGCCGAAGCCTAAGACCAAACCGATGAACAGACTAAGTGCAATGTTTAAGAGAGGTTTTGGTGAGTCAGGAGTTAGATTCAGGCTTCCTGGCTGAATGATGCTGACCTTCACAAGTGAAGGCTGGCCATTAGAGCTAGTCTCAAGTTGGTCAACAACGCTCGTTAGGCTTTCGCTAACGGCATCGGCAATTTTCGCTGCCTTTTCGGGATGCAAGTCAAGCACGGTGATCTCGATGATAACGGTGTTCAAAGGCACATTGGTGCTGATGTGAGATGCGAGTTCTGCATAGTTGACGTCTAGGTCAGCTCGCGCGATAACTGGGTTGAGAACTTTTGGACTGGTGACGATGTCGGCATAAGACTTGACGCGCTGCTGCGTAAAGTTGCTACCTGTTAGTAGGTCAGATGCTGTGTCAGGGGTTTGCGTCGATACGAAAACGCGCGTAGTCGAGGCATACATTTTTGGTGTCAGCAACGTGGTTGCAACGCCTGCAGCCACACAAAAAACAATGATTAGGGTAATCATCGCCCAACGCTTGCGAACTAAAAACCAATATTCTCTTAAACTCACGCTGTCTCCTGTAGGTCAAACTCAAAATTCTCAAACGGCCATCTTGCTGAAAACAACGTCCACAGCAACCAAGCTGGCCGACGCGGCCAGTATTCCCCATTTGGTAGTGAATTAGTATCCCCACTTTTTCACTATGCGCTAATGACAGTCTAGTGTTACTGTAAGGTCTAGGAGCTTCGGGGAAAGCTAGCTCGCCGAAAAGGTTCACAGGCAAGGGAGTTTAATCATGAGAATCAAAAAAACATTCAAGACGATTTTGACGGTCGCTCTGTCAGCAACCCTTGTTATGGCTGGAGTCACGCCCTCGCAGGCTTACCCAACCGGCCAAGGCATGAGTGTTACAGCAAACCGCTATCAGTTCACTCCGGGAGTTACAGAAATTTCAGCCAAGGCAACTCACGTGTATCCAGGTTGTTATGTGGAATTGTTCTTCAAAAACTATGAAGCCGACTCTGTCATGACCGTGGCGGGCCAAAACGGATCAACTCCGTCGGTCAAACTGCCAGTTCCGAAAAAATCTGGCACCTATACGTTGACAGCTAAAACCCCTTGGTATTGCCAGCCTCCGACTGGAGTCGAGACGGCTACAGCTAATGTCATTGTCACCCCTGCGCATGGCACAAAAACTTTTACTGTTTCGGGTTTTGCTTCAGGATCTTCATCGCTCACTCCAGCGATTAAGAGCGAACTTTCTAACTTCGCCCGCCAGTTCACAAGCGCGACACGGGTTTTCGTGAAGGGATACACGCAGGGCGCTAAAGCAACAAAAGCCTCTACAGCAACCGCCCTTCGCCGTGCGACTAACACATATGCGTTTTTGAAAACCATAAACAAGAAGCTCAAACTGAGCGGAACCCAAAGCTTCAAGGACTTATCTCACACTGGTTCAGCTGTGAGGCGCGTAACAGTCGTCATTTATTGGTAAACCTAGCCGCGTCATGGAAGAAGTTTTTAGGTAAATTTTTCTGGTTTTAAGTAGCGATATTTCGGCTTGAGATAGTTATGCTTGAAAGGACTTGTGCGCACTTGCAGTGCGCGGGGGCCTTATTAATTTCTTAGGAGTTTGAAATGCGAATCAGTAGAAAACTTTCGCTTGCCGCTGCGGCGATTTTGCTTTCGAGCACGATGCTTTCATTTGCTTCATCTGCAGAGGCATACCCTACGGGCCAGAACATGACAGTGTCTGCCAACAAGTACATTGCTGTGGTTTCAACAGTCATCAGCGTTCAGGCATCGCATGTCTTTCCTGGCTGCAAAGTGAGCTTTCAGTTCTCGCCTAACATTGGTGGAGCCAGGAGCGCAACTGCGAACCGCTTGGGCGTAACTCCAGCAGTGCAGATTGTCGTTCCATCTCGAGCCGGCACATACAACTTAGTTGCGAAGACTCCTTCGACCTGTCACAGACCTTATGGTGTTGAAACGGCGACAGCATCAATCGTTGTGACAGAAAAGCCAAAAAAGCCAAGTCACAGATAGTTTGGCCACCGAGGCTCAGCGCCTTAGGTTCATAGGCTGATGCTGAATTTTTTCGCCACGCCAAGGCTCAAGAATCGACGTCTGAGCACTCACGACATTCTGACAAGATCGATGCTGATCATGTCGGCTTTGCTAGTGGCATATCTCGCCTATTGCGGTGTCAGATTTGCAACCCTTTATAGCTTGGCTAAAAGTCTGTCTGCCAACGTCTCGACCATATCTGAGGCGGGTGCCAGTGCGAAATTCGACAATCTCGAACGAAAGTTCTATAGCCTCACGCAAGAGCTGCAGAGTGCCTCTGAAATGGCACAAGACCCTTGGCTAGCACCAGTGGGGTCAGCGCCGATTATTGGCGCAGACTTTCAAGCCGCAAAAACAACTCTAAATGAGACGAGCAACATAGCTGTGGCGGCAAAGCCCCTCTTAGTGGCCCTCAGTAAGAACAAGATTTTTAGTGGCACGGTATCAACTTCGTTTGCCATGACAGATTCCCACCTTGCGGCGAAGCTTGAAACGCTGCGGGTTGCTACCGACAAAGCTCAGACGGCAATGGACTCGATAAAAACAAGCGAGCTGCACTTTGGTTTGGCGTCAAAAATCACCTCAGCAAACACAACGTTGAGTCAGCTTTCTGCGGGCATTAAAGGGATTACACCTTTCGTGGCAGTGTTCGAACCGATACTCACAAAGCACAAAGACCAAACCTGGTTCATAGCAACCCAAAACCTAGCTGAGGCAAGAGGAACCGGCGGAATTTTGGGGTCTTTTGCAGTTCTCTCAATCAAAAATGGCAAAGTCTCGCTCGACCAGGCAGGAAGTGATCAGGACCTCGATAAAATCGGCGCGGTGCGGTTCAACGCATTGCCTGCCGACTTGCAGGTGCTGTGGGGCGGAACACCATCAGACTGGCGCGACATGAATGTTTCGGCACATGTTCCATATTTGGGCCAACAGATTTATGACAGCCTCAAGCGTTACAAGCGCATCGACGGTGTGGTTGTCGTTGGGCAGGGAACCGTTGCCCATCTGGTCGCAGCGGTCGGTAGCTTCGAAATATCAGGCGTGCACGTCGATGGGCAAAACATTTCTGACTTTTTAGCAAAAGGCATCTATGCGAGATTCGAAAGTGTTGCTGAAAAGAACAAATGGGTCGCTGATTTCATGCACGCTCTTTTCTCAAGAATTAAGGCAAAGAACTTTGATTACCCTTCGGCATGGCGTTCGCTAGCCTCCACCACCTCGGGTGACCGCATTTCTGCGTGGGCTCACTCAGCTGAACTTGAATCGCGTTTCGAAGCTGACTCGGTAGCGGGCGAGGTGAGTGACTCGATGGGTTCAACAGTTCAAGTCACCGTCAACAACGCCGGCGGAAACAAACTAGATGCCTACCTCAGCATGTCGGCTAGCTATCGTCTTGGCGAATGCCAAACAGTGACTGATCTCGGCATCATCGGTCGCAAAGCTTCTCTCACTCTTGCCTTAGCTAACACAGCCCCTCGGCGTGGGCTGCCAAAATATGTGACACCACGCAGCGACCTGTTTGCTGGGCAAACTCACCGAGTTGGGGCAAATCGAAGTTTGTTTTCAATATATGCACCGGTCGATTCGACCATCGACTATTTCACGCTTGACGGCCAGACAGTGTTTGCTGTTCAGGGCTTTGATCATAAACACCCAGTGTGGGTTTTTGACATTTCGATAGACCCGGGTGAAACGCGAAAGCTTGTCGCCCACTGGGTTGAACCAACCGAAACTTTCTGGGGTGATGACATACAAACCATGCCGAAACTGATTCCACCAGTGGCGCTAAACCCGGTTGCAACCTCTGTGTCAACTTCTGGCAAATGTTCGGTCGGCTAAATAAAACGGCTGAATGAAGTTGACTCGACGCAGACGCTGCTCTAAACTTCTGGGTATGAACTCATTGCGCAACAACGTTTCATTGTCGGAGGCGACCCAAGGCCGCCCTGCAATGATGTGCGCCATGATGTGTATGCGAATGTGTCGCTAACGAACCTTTAGCCAAATCTTGGCATTTAGTTAGCAAACGACACCAGAACCCCAGCCCAAAGGCAGC
>CANFKN010000036.1 GCA_947447385.1 Microbacteriaceae bacterium | reverse complement strand
GTCACGCGCGGCAAATCATCTGGTGCTGTGATGGTCACTTCGACGGCCTGCATTGCTGGGCCAACCAGCGCCCCGGCTGCGGCTGTTATGAACAGCGCACACGGCACCCACCAGAGCGGCAGGTTGGCTGCGAGCGAGGCTGAGCTCAAACCCATGACGGCAAGCGCAGGCAAAATGACTTGGCGTGACGAGAACTTGTCGGCAATCAAACCAGATATGGGCGACATGAAAACGATTGGAACGCCAAAGGCCAACAAATAAACCGAAACGCCCACCGGGCCAACATGATCTTTATCGCGCAGAATCACGGCGAAGGTGGTTAGCGAGCTGCCCAACCACGAGAGTGCGCCAGCGGTTGATAGAACATAAAGTTTGCGCCAAGGAGTTTTCACAATTCGCAAGCTTATTGAACACCAACGGCAAACCAAAACTCGGTGGGTGGCTCATAGGGTGCGAGCCATTGCGCTCGCCGAAAGCCCTCGAGTTTGGTCAGAGCAGGGGTGGTGCTTTTGCGCAGGCTTGGCGCAGCGCCGATGCTGAGTTGGGCCAGGTCAACTGGGTCAACCTCACCGATGGCGCAGCGCACGCGAAAGTTGGTGAGCAGCAGCCGCGGAATGCCGACGAGAGATTGGTTCGACGCAACCAAATTGAAGCCGAGGGAACGGCCACGAGTGGCGATGTTCTCGACTAAGGCTGCCGCGGCTCGTGAACTTGCCATAACGGCTGCGAGCTCATCAATCGCAACGACGATGCGGTCGAGCGACCCAACCTTTGCTCGATAAGCCTCGATGTTCGCGACCTTGGCATCGGCAAAGAGTTGTTCGCGGCGTGCGAGTTCACCGGCGAGCGCCGCCCAGAATGGCTCATGATCTTCAGTTGCCAAGTCGGTGAGTAGGCCTGCGGTGTTGGCATGCTCGGCAAAGTCGGCAAGACCAGCACCGCCCTTGAAATCAATCAGCACGAGTCGCAGGCTTGCAAGGTTTGCGGGGCGAAGCAGCGAGCGCAGTAGGGCTTTGAGAAACTCGCTTTTGCCAGAACCTGTCGGCCCAATAATCAGCAGGTGTGGCCCTTCGGCATGCAGGTCAACTTCAAAGTCGCGCTCCCCCGCAACACCGAGCCAGGCTGTCAGCTCTCGCTCACCCTCAACTTGCACAGGGGCCCAGTGGCGAGCCCTAGCTCGCTGAAGCGCAGCTGGCGCGAAGCCAATTGGGGTTAGCGATTGGCAGTGCTCATAAACGCGCTGATGCCAGGCGCGCTTCCAAAATATTGCGCGCTTTGGCAGCACTTTATTGCCAATCGCCACCCCGCTCGGGCTCAGCCAGACTGGGTCGTTTATGTCAAAGGTTGCGGTGCGCGAGCGCATCCACGTAATTAAAACGATGAGCAACGCACTCGAACCGCTGAGCATAAGCAACTGCCAGCTGCCTTGAGTGAACCCGGCATAGAGGGCGAAGGTTAGCGAGGGCAGAATCCAGAGAAGTTGCACCGCTCAAACTTGGCACTTCTGCGAGCGATGAATCGGACGTATTGGCCTGCCTGTGCACAATTTCGGCTAGGGCCAGATGTGCAAAACCCGAGCCACCCCAGTGGAGGGTAGCCCGGGTTATCGCAACTAAAAGCGTTTTAGCTGTGTGATACAACCAGCGCTGCGACAACCGCGATAGTTGCCAACGCTTGAACAATCAAACTGATGCGGTCGATGCGCACAACTTTTTTGTGGCTCTCGTCAGTGTCGTCTTTAACCTTGTGGTTGTCCCAAATAATCTGAGCAAAAGTCAAGACGATGGTCGCATAAGCCACCACATAGATGAGGTCCATCAGCACAAGACTTGAAACCTGCGGAATCGCATCAAGTGAAGACTGCTGCAAGAACACCGTGGTGAGCAATGCGGTTGCAGGCATGGCTGTGCGAACTTCGACATATTTCGGGCTAAGCAGCAAAGCCAACCAGTTGGTGATGAGCACCAAGATCAGTGGCAACAAGAGCTTCCACCAGAAAAGGTTCTGGGCGCGGTGAATCTCAACCGAGAAAGTCATCGCCGAATAGTCACTCGAGGTCGCCGAAGTGTCACCAAGGTTTGAAACATAGTTGTGATCGCGCACATTCACGCCCAAACCTTCAACAGACCAACCAGGAACCTGAAAAGTCGAGTCATAGGTTGTGTCAGTGGTGTCAGGCACATAAACGATTTTTGTGTTGTCGTTCACCGTGTCTTCGAGAGTGATCTCAAGGTTTTGGTGATCAAGCGGGTAGTTCGCTAGGTTAAACGGCTGAAAGAAACGGCCCTGAACGCGCATGGTCTGAAGGTGCTCACCGTTTGGCAAGTCTTGCGGCTCTTCGGTCAGGTTGGTGACCATCAAGCCCCACTCTTCAACCGAGTTCGCGAACTCTAGAGTCGAAACTGGGTCAGCATCGCCCTGCCAACGCAGCCACAAATAACCCTTGAAATAGAAAGTGTTAGCAGCAGTGTCGATTTCATAGGCGTTGATGCCATAAAGACCAACAGTCACTTTAGTTGCTGAAGCGGCAGGCTCACCAATCTCTTTATAAACACCGCCCGCGTGGCTAGCCACAACCTGGTCTGGGTGGTTGTCGGCTGTCGAAGCACAGCCGCTGAGGCCAAGCACCATCGAGCCTGCAAAAAGCACAAGCAAAAGACCAGCAATTTTGCGCGGATGAAATCCAGCTCGAAGCGAACGCGAAATATTCATGAGATTCCTGATTCAAATAAACCGAATGGCCGAATGCCATTCATTTCTCAGCCATATTAGCCAAAACATTTAATTGGAATCACCGCGGGCAGGGGAAAACCCAGCCCACATGTGTGCACAACTGCCAAGTCTTCGGGGTTGCCCGATAATACGATGCTCAAATGCGAGATCAGAATTCTGAAACCAAGACCGCCATGCGAGTGGGTGTCTATGTTGATGCTTTCAACCTTTATTACGGGGCCCGCGATTGGTGTGGCAAAGGCGAGCCAGGTTGGCGGTGGCTCGATGTGATTGGGCTGGTTGAAAGCCTGATTGCTGAACGTCGAAACTGGGCTGGTGCCGAGATTGTGCGTGTGGTTTATTGCACGGCGCTGCGAGAGAAAGCCCATGACCCTTCATCGGTCGAAGACCAGACGACATACATTTCAGCGCTTCTTGCCGACCCGCGAATGCAGGTCGAATATGGGCAATATGTTGAAAAAATGAGCCAAGGAGCATTAGCCTTGCGTGGCTCCAGGAAAAACAAGAACAAGCTAATCGATGTTACAGATGTTGAGATTCCTGAATGGTTGCCGCACGTGACTATTGAACAGCCAGATGGCTCAAAAGCTCTCTTAGTAGTCATTCAGAGTTTTGAAGAAAAAGGCTCCGATGTGAATGTGGCGAGCCATCTGTTACTGGATATCGCTGAACTTAAGGTTGACGCTGCCGTAGTAATTTCAAACGACGGTGATCTGCAGCACGCCTTGGTTGAGGCACGTGGGCGAGTGCCTGTGGGTTTGATAAATCCGACTAGAAGAGACACTGTTCGGTTGTTGATGGCACAAAATGATTTGCACAACCTTCATTGGTGGCGACGCCTCACTGCGCCGGATTTCTTGACCAACCAGTTAAGTACAAAAGTCGACTTGTACACAAAACCTCCAAAATGGTGATTTATACACACAGAAAATGTGCGATTGCCTTTGACAACCAAGTCTGCTTTGCTAAAGTTAAGGAAGTACCAGCAGGGTCTTTCGAAAGAGGGGCCCTGCTTTTCTTTAACCGCGCGAATCGCCCACCCGCTAAAAATTAGTCGCCGATGTAGCTCATAACGTGCTTGATGCGCGTGTAGTCTTCGAAGCCATACATCGACAGGTCTTTGCCATAGCCCGAGTGCTTGAAACCACCGTGAGGCATTTCGGCTGCCAATGGAATGTGGGTGTTGATCCACACGCAACCAAAGTTCAAACCTTTTGCAAAACGCATCGCGCGAGTGTGGTTCTGAGTCCACACCGATGAAGCCAAACCGTAGGCAACATCGTTGGCGTTTCGCATGGCTTCGGCGTCATCTTTGAATTTCTGCACTGTAATAACCGGGCCAAAGATTTCGCTCTGAATCACTTCGTCAGTCTGGGTGAGGCCCGAAACCACAGTTGCCTCGTGGTAGTAACCAGCTTCGCCAGCCACACGATTGCCGCCAATCTCAACGTTTGCGTGGTTTGGCAAACGGTCTATGAATCCTTGCACGCGGGTGATCTGGCCCGCGTTGTTAAGTGGGCCAAACAAGATATCATCGCGTGAAGGCGCACCGGTCACAGCGTTAGCGCGAACCTCAGCGGTTAGCAGTGCGATGAACTCATCGTGCACCGACTCGTGCACCAAGATGCGAGTTGCCGCGGTGCAGTCTTGACCGGCGTTGAAGAAACCAGCAATCACGATTTGTGCTGCCGCCTTTGCAAGGTCTGCGTCTGCAAAAACAATAACAGGCGCCTTGCCGCCAAGCTCTAGGTGAACACGCTTCAGGTCGGCTGCCGCGGTCTGGGCGACCTCCATGCCGGCGCGAACCGAACCGGTAATTGAGACCATCTGCGGAATCGAGTTTTCGATCATCGCGCGACCGGTTGCGCGGTCACCTGTAACGACGTTGAAAACGCCCGCTGGCAAAAACTCACTCGCGATTTCTGCGAGCAACAAAGTTGACATAGGTGTGGTGTCTGATGGTTTCAAAACGATTGTGTTGCCAGCGGCGATGGCAGGCGCGAACTTCCAGGTAGCCATGTTAAGGGGGTAGTTCCACGGAGTCACCTGGCCAATAACACCGATCGGTTCGCGGCGAATCGAAGAAGTGTGGTCGCGGGCATACTCTGCGGTAGCGCGACCTTCGAGGTTGCGGGCGGCACCCGCAAAAAAGCGAATTTGGTCAACTGATGGCGCAATCTCATATTCAACGAGTGTCGAACGCGGCTTGCCAGTGTTGCGGCTCTCAACGTCGGCGAACTCTTCGGCACGAGCCTCCATCGCATCGGCGATGCGGAACAGCGCCAACTGACGTTCGCTCGGCGTGGTTTGCGACCACTCTTCAAAAGCCTTGTCGGCAGCCTTGAACGCAGCATCGACATCAGCGTCGCTCGAAACCGGCGAGGTTGCATAAACCTGCGCATCAGCCGGGTTGATGATGTCTAGACGACCATCACCACGGGCGTCAACATATTCACCGTTTACAAAGTTCTTAAGTTCGCGAACTGCCATTTTGAGACTCCTTTGACTAAAAGTGCGTTGCTTGCCTGAACCACCGCACGAGGTGCTCGTGACGCTGATTGCTGACTTAAGGCTATTTTATATGGCGTGCGTGGCGGCATCCGTAGCAAATTAAGGCTTTTTGGTAATGATTTAGTTGCGAAATGATAAAAATGGTGCGGAATCATTAGTCAAATGGCTTTTTTAGTGGCAAAATCTATATATGTCACGCATTATTCGCGCCAAATCGAGCCAACTCGATGATGTCTCAAAGTCAATCATCGAAGAGCTTCAGCACGACGGCCGAAAGTCTTATGCCGAAATCGGCAAAGCCGTTGGCCTAAGCGAAGCCGCTGTTCGTCAGCGCGTGCAAAAACTCACCGAATCAGGTGTGATGCAGGTCGTGGCCGTGACCGACCCAATGCAGCTTGGCTTCTATCGCCAAGCAATGATCGGCATTCGCTGTGGTGGCGACACCCGCGAAATCGCCGACCAAATCGCCGAACTAATGGCGGTTGACTATGTGGTGCTAACCGCAGGAAGCTTTGACATTTTGGTTGAAGTGGTGTGTGAAAATGATGAAGATCTGATCACGCTGCTCAACGAAAAGATCCGGACGCTGCCCGGAGTAACCTCGACCGAGACCTTCGTCTATTTGAGGTTGCACAAGCAGTTCTACAACTGGGGCACCCGCTAAGCACCCGCTAGGCACCCCAGAAAAACAACTAGTTAAGAGTGATATCAAATGGCAACCAAGGAAAGCCAAGCAAGAAAGCTTGTTCACGGAATCAAATCTGTGTTCAAGGCTCCGGTAAAACCGGCCAGCGCCGCAGCAGACCGCGCCACCCCGCTGCAAGATGCCCGCAAAGCAGGTATCGAGCCGACACACGAAATGCTACAAAAATCTGCCAAAGAGCACATGTTTTTGCATTTCACCCGCCACAGCCCATATCAAAAAGGCGAAATGCCGATAATTACGCGAGCCTCGGGTCACCACTTTTGGGACTCAAAAGGCAAGCGCTATTTCGACGGCATCTCGAGCCTTTTCTCGGTTAACGCAGGCCACGGTCGCGAACGTCTAGCCGAGGCTGCTGCCAAGCAGATGAAAGAACTCGACTATTTTCCACTTTGGTCACACGCCCACCCGGCAGGCATCGAGCTTGCTGAGCGCTTGATCAGCTATGCACCAAAGAGCTTGAGTCGCGTTTTCTTCACCACCGGTGGTGGCGAGGCAAACGAAACCGCATGGAAGCTTGCCAAGCAGTACTTCAAAATGACCGGCAAGCCAATGAAGCACAAGGTTCTAACCCGCGCGGTTGCCTACCACGGCACCTCACACGGTGCGCTTTCGCTAACGGGCATTCCATCAATGAAGAAAATGTTCGAACCGCTTGTTCCAAGCACCTTTAGAGTGCCAAACACCAACTGGTATCGCGCGCAAGATGACTTTGCTACCGAAGAAGAGTTTGCGATTTGGGCTGCTAACCGCGTTGAAGAAATGATTCTGTTTGAAGACCCTGACACTGTTGCGGCCTTCTTCTTGGAGCCAGTTCAAAACTCGGGTGGTTGCTTCACCTCGCCAAAGATCTATTTCGATATGGTTCGTGCGATTTGCGACAAATATGATGTGTTGCTAGTTGCCGATGAAACCATCGACGGCTTCGGACGCATTGGCACCATGTTTGCATCAGAGCTTTACGGTTTTGAGCCAGACATGTTGGTTTGTGCAAAAGGCATGACCAGCGCCTATGCACCAATCGGCGCATTGATGATCAGCGAAAAGCTATTCGAACCGTTTAAGCACGGCACCGCGTTGTTCCCGCACGGTTACACCTATGGCGGTCACCCGGTTTCGGCTGCGGTTGCATTGGCTAACCTCGACGTCTTTGAAGAAGAAGACCTCGTTGGCAACGTGGCTCGCAACACCGCGACATTCAGATCAACCCTCGAAAAGTTGAAAGATTTGCCGATTGTTGGCGACGTGCGCGGTGAAGGTTATTTCTTTGCTATCGAGTTGGTAAAAGACAAGAACACCAAAGAGACCTTCAACGATGCTGAATCAGAGAAGTTGCTTCGTGGCATCTTGAGCCACCGCATGTTCGAAGAAGGTCTGTATTGCCGCAGCGACGACCGTGGCGACCCTGTGGTTCAGCTTGCTCCACCGCTAACCATCGGCCCAGATGAGTTCAACGAGATTGAGCAGATTCTGCGCGGTTGCCTAGACGATGCATGGCGTGAGCTCTAAATCGTTTTGAGAGATTGGCTCGGTCGAAAGACCGGGCCTTTCTTTTTACACACATTCTTCACTTTTACGATTTGTCACCAGACTACGATTTATTTAACACGGATGGCGCCGCCGCCAGTTAGGTTTTGGGCATGAAAACTGTAATCTTCGACTCAGCCCTAACCATTGACTCACCCATTGGCCCCATCACACTCAAATCTCTCGGCGATGCCGTGGTCAAAGTTGACCTGCTTGGCTCGGCGCCTGCTTGCGTTGACACAAGTTCGCCGCCTACCCAAGGTAGCTCCAGCTCGGCACCCGCTCAAGTTCTCGTCGAAGCCGCCGCTCAGCTGCGAGACTTCTTCGAAGGCAAGCGAAAGAACCTCGACTTTGCCGTTTCTTATCAAGGCACTGACTTTCAGCGCGCCGTTTGGAACGAGATTGCCAAAGTCGGTTTTGGCGAGGCTATAACTTATGCCGACCTTGCGCGCCGCATCGGCAACCCGAGCGCAGTGCGAGCCGTTGGTGGTGCTGTTGGCTCAAACCCTGTTCCGCTAGTCGTCGGCTGCCACCGCATTTTGGGTTCTGGCGATCGCATCACTGGCTATAGCGGTGGCGATGGCCTACCAACAAAGCGTTGGTTGCTGGCACATGAGAGCATCGCCTACCGTGATGTTCCTGCAGTTCGGCTTGATGCCGAAGCTGCGCTAAAAATCGAGTGAAAGAAGCGTCGCATTAGCGACATAATCAGAATATGACTCCTGACGAATTCAGCGCGATTTATCGCGAGCATCAGACGCCAATAGCCAAGTTCTTGGCACGTCGCGTTGACTTCGCCGAAGTTGAAGATCTTTGCTCTGAAGTGTTTGAAATAGCTTGGGCTCGGCGTGAACAGGCCGCATTGGGTTTTGAACTGCCTTGGCTCTATCGAATTGCGGGTTTCGTGGTTTCTAATGCTCGGCGCAGAACCATGTCGCGCAACAGATTCATCGCCAGCCTCTCACCTGCCGACAACGCACCCTCTGCCGAATCAATAGCAATTGCTGACATTTCACTTGCTCAGGCTTGGGGCAAGTTGGCCGCGGGCGAACGTGCAGCTTTGGCACTTGTGGCTTTTGAAGGTTTGAAAGTTGATGAAGCTGCAACGGCACTCGGCATCTCAGCAAACGCTGCCAGCATTCGCATTCACAGGGCTCGCACAAAGCTCGCAGAACTTTTGAAAGATTAGCCAAGAGAGCGACATAACCAAGATATGAACGAAAACAATTCAAACCTCGGTTCAACCGAAAATGCCGTGAACGACGAGCTATTGGCTCGCATCGCCTCAGCTGACCCAGCCGACAGCTTTGACGCAGGTCAGCTAAAAGCGACTCTCGCCGACGACGCCGTGGCTCGCGCCGCGGCTGCACCCGCTCAAGGGTTTGTTGGCCGTCAAGCAACACGTTTGGCCGCCAAGTTTGCCGACACCTACCAGTCACGCCCGCGCTTTGTGCTCGGGTCTTCACTGGGCGCAGTTGCCGGCGTGGCAGCTTTCGCAGTGGTCGGTTCGATTGCGCTAGGCGGCCCTTCGGCTCACACAGTCACACCACTCTTTAGCGTCGCCGGTGGTGGTGCCGGCAGAGCCGACAGCCTAACCTCTGGCGCTGAAGATTCGAAGGTTGGCAGCAATGCAATTGCGCCAGGTGCAAGCGACATGATGATGCCTTTCGTTAGCTACCACTTCACCGCTGATGCAAGCCTTTCAGGTCAAACCGGCACATCACACATCTATCAGATCGTGGCTGTAGAAGACCCAAAGGCAGAACTTCAAAAGCTAGCTGACGCTCTCGACGTCAAGGGCAAGCTTCACAAAGGCGAGTTCTCAACACTCACGACCATGCCAAACGAAAGCATGAACCTCGACGAGGTCGACGGCAAATCGTCATTGACGTTGCAAGACAAGAGCTGGTGGCTGGGCGTTTGGCAAGGCGACTTCAAAGGTGACATGACCTGTGTCGGTGATGCGCCAGCGACAGACAAAGATTCATGCGGCTACATCCCAACCGAATCAGAATCAGCCTTGTCGAAAGGCGAAGCCATTGCCAAGTTCAACAGCATCATGGCAATCACCGGTTTCGACTTCGGTGACAGCGAGATTCAGTTCTGGCGCGATCGCTACATGACAAGCGTTTCGGCAGAGTATGTTCTGAAAGCAAACGGTGGCAAGGTGAACACCGGTCTCTATTTCAGCGTTCAGTTTGACCCAGCCGGCAATCTCATTGGTGCCAGTGGAAGCTTGGCCAAAGTCGTCGACAAAGGCAGCTTCAACACAATCTCAGCCAAGGCCGCCGTTGACCGTGCCAACGATGAGAAATGGGCTAAGTTCTTCGCCGTTGGTTACTTCACGGGCGCCATGAAGTCTGGCGTGTTCAACGACGATGTTGCAACAGTCGGTGCGCCAGACAACGCCAGAGGCGATGCTGGTGCAAGCAGCGATGCAGCTTCTAGCAGCGGTGCAGCCACTGAACCAGTTGCCCCAATCTCTGAACCATCAGCGATCTCAGAGATTGACCCGAACACCTCTGGTGGTTCTGAGCCAACTTCTGTTCCAATGCCTATCGCAACCGCTGAACCTGAACCCCTTGGCGGCGAAACTCCAGAACCAGCCAAAATCAGAGAAGTCACAATCGATAAGGTGACTTCAATCTGGATGCAACTGATGGATTCAAACGGCAATACCTGGATCGTTCCAGGGTTCCAACTTCGATCAGGCGAGGAATATTTC
>CANFKN010000035.1 GCA_947447385.1 Microbacteriaceae bacterium | reverse complement strand
CGCGCCCGCCTCGACTTCTTGATGGCTGTAGGTCTTGACTATCTAAGTCTTGAGCGCGCAGCCGGCACGCTTTCTGGCGGCGAGGCCCAGCGCATTCGCCTTGCCACGCAAATCGGCTCAGGCCTAACCGGTGTGCTTTATGTGCTCGACGAGCCGAGCATTGGTTTGCACCAACGCGACAATCGTCGCCTCATCGACACCTTGATCAAACTGCGCGACCTAGGCAACACCCTGCTGGTTGTTGAGCATGACGAAGACACCATCAAGGCCAGTGACTGGGTTGTTGACATCGGCCCAGGTGCGGGCGTCAATGGTGGCGAGGTCGTTCACAGCGGCCCATACGAGGCATTACTCACCAACAAAGCGTCAATCACTGGCGCTTTCCTTTCGGGGCGTGAGTCTATTGCTACGCCGGCAGACCGTCGCCCGATCGACCGCAATCGCATCATCAAGGTTGTTGGTGCGCGCGAAAATAACTTGAAGAATGTTGACGTTGAGTTTCCGCTGGGCACATTCACCGCGGTTACCGGCGTGAGCGGTTCTGGCAAGTCTTCTCTAGTGAATGACGTGCTCTATGAGGTGCTCGCTAACGCGTTAAACGGAGCCAAGGGTGTCGCTGGCCGCCACACTCGCATCGAGGGTCTTGAGCAGCTCGACAAAGTGGTTCACGTTGACCAAAACCCAATTGGCCGAACTCCACGCTCGAACCCTGCTACCTACACCGGTGTTTTCGACAACATTCGCAAGCTTTTTGCTGACACCCAAGAGTCAAAAGCGCGCGGATACCAGCAGGGCAGATTCAGCTTTAACGTCAAGGGCGGTCGTTGTGAAAGTTGCAGCGGTGACGGCACGCTCAAAATTGAGATGAATTTCTTGCCAGACGTTTATGTCGCCTGCGAGGTTTGCCACGGTGCGCGTTACAACCGCGAGACTCTGCAGGTGCTCTATAAGGGCAAAAACATCGCTGAAGTGCTCGAAATGCCGATCGCAGAGGCAGCGGAGTTCTTTGCACCAATCTCGTCGATTGCACGTTTCTTAGTCACCCTCGTCGAGGTAGGTCTTGGTTATGTGCGCCTCGGTCAAAGCGCAACCACGCTTTCTGGTGGTGAAGCTCAGCGAGTCAAGCTGGCAACCGAATTGCAGCGCCGTTCCTATGGGCGCACCATCTATGTGCTTGATGAACCAACCACGGGCCTCCATTTCGAGGATGTTCGCAAGTTGCTCCTAGTGCTCAACGGTTTGGTCGAAAAGGGTAACACCGTGATTGTTATCGAGCACAACCTTGATGTGATCAAGAGCGCTGACTGGGTTATCGACCTTGGCCCCGAGGGAGGCTCTGGTGGTGGCGAAATCATCGCTATTGGCACGCCCGAGCAGGTCGCAAAGAATCCGAAGAGTTTTACCGGCAAGTTCTTGGCAGAGGTTTTGGCCTAGCCGGTTGGTAGCCAAAAGAATAGGCAAAAAGGCACTCAAGACAAATGGCCGACGAACTCTGGTTTCGCCCTAAAACTGGCGATATTCCCACCGAACCTGGGGTTTATCGCTGGTTTGATGCTGACGGTCGCGTGCTTTATGTTGGCAAGGCTAAAAACCTTCGTGCTCGTCTAAGTAACTACTTTGGCCCTCTCGACAGCCTGCACGAAAGAACTCGGCGCATGGTCACCTCAGCTGCTGACGTCAAATGGGTAATCGTCAACAGCGAGTTCGAGGCTTTGCAACTTGAGTTCACCTGGATCAAAGAGTTCAACCCGCCGTTTAACGTGCAGTTTCGAGACGATAAGAGCTACCCGTATCTAGCCGTCACTATGGCCGACGAGGTTCCCCGCGCTCTGATAACCCGAAATCGCGACATAAAAGGCGCTAAGTATTTTGGGCCTTACACACAAGCCTGGGCGGTGCGCGAAACCCTCGATGTCTTGTTGAAGGTTTACCCAGTGCGCACCTGTTCTAGTGGCATCTATCAGCGAGCCAAGCGAGAGAAACGTGCCTGCCTACTAGGCGATATTGGCAAGTGCGCTGCACCTTGCATCGAACGCGTCACACCGCCAGAGCACAAGGCGATTGCCCGTCAGTTTGTTGACTTCATGGGTGGCGCTGACACAGAACACGTGGCAACGCTGCGAGCTCGAATGCTTGAGGCGTCAGAAGCTCAGAACTATGAACTGGCCGCGAGGCTTCGCGACAATGTCGTTGCACTTGAAACAGTTCTCGAAAAAAGCGTTGTTGTCTTTAACGACCAAACCGATGCTGACCTCTTTGGCATTGCCGATGACGAACTCGCAGCTGCCGTGAGCCAATTCATCGTGCGTGGCGGGCGCATTAGAGGTGTTCGCGGCTGGGTCGTCGATAAAGAACTCGAACGCGACCTGCCAGATCTTGTCGAGTATGTTCTGCAAAATAGCTACGGCGACGCCGCGCGAATCGATGAACTTCGTGAAGACGCGCATCGGGCTCCCGGCCAGGTTGGCAATGACTCGATTCCAAAAGAAATTCTCGTGCCGGTAATGCCAAGCGATAATGAAGCTCTTTCCCAGTGGCTGACCGGCTTGCGCGGCAGCAAGGTTGAAATTCGCGTTGGCCAGCGAGGCGACAAGGCGGCTCTCGCAAAAACAGCTGAAACCAACGCAAAGCATGCCTTGATGCTCTATAAAACTAAACGCAGTACCGATTTTGTCGCCCGCGCCGATGCGCTCAGCGGCATTCAGGCGGCTTTGAATCTGCCCAACGCGCCACTAAGAATCGAATGTTTTGACGTCTCTCACTTGGGCGGCACTGGCGTTGTGGCATCAATGGTGGTGTTCGAAGATGGGTTGCCCAAAAAGGACCACTACCGCAGATTCAGCATTGAAAACACGACAGATGATACCGAGTCGATTTATCAGGTGGTCAGTCGTCGCTTGAAATACTTGGTCACCGACGACGAAACCAAGACTGCAGACGGCACCGTGAGCAAGTTCGCTTATCGACCTGGGCTTCTTATCGTTGACGGTGGTGAACCGCAGGTCAACGCTGCTGCTCGCGCACTTCGTGACAGTGGCGTCTCTGACATCGCCATCGCAGGTTTAGCAAAGCGCCTTGAAGAGGTTTGGTTGCCAGGGGAGGCATACCCGGTGATTTTGCCGCGAAACACCAGCGAACTATTTCTGTTACAGCGCATTCGAGATGAAGCTCACCGCTTCGCAATCACCTACCAGCGCGAGAAGCGCTCAAGCGCAATTGCCTCAACTTTGCAAGACATTCCTGGTCTTGGCGAAAAACGCGTGCGCGCCCTATTGAAACACTTTGGTTCAGCAAAACGATTGAGACTCGCCACCGCCGGTGAAATCGCCCAAGTTGCAGGCATTGGCGACGTTTTGGCAACGACGATCGTTGAAAATCTCGCTGCAGAAGACCAGCAATAATTTCTAGTCTTGCGACCGCGCCCTTGAGCCGTTAGAGATTAGAAAAAATGGCGGTTTTCTAGGTGTTTTCGCCTGAAAATGGGTAAATAATTCGTTACATAAATCAGAATCTCAGAAAACCGCTCTTCGGCGTGTCGCGGTGTCGTTAGACTCAACTAGCGAATAAGAAAGGGGTCAGATGAACCAGAGCAAGCAGCATGAACTGCTTATTGTTACGGGCATGTCTGGCGCCGGTCGATCAACCGTAGGCAAAGCACTTGAAGATCTCGGCTGGTATGTCGTTGACAACCTACCGCCACAGATGCTTGTGCCAATCGCAGAACTGTTCGGTCTAGCCGAGACCCCGCTGCCTCGACTTGCCGTGGTGATTGACGTTCGTGGCGGTGAATTCTTCAGCGAGCTCAACCAAAACCTGGCATTGGTCAAGGCTCGAAGTGTTGACATCAAGGTTCTGTTTCTTGAAGCCAACGACAGCGCTCTCGTGAAACGCTTTGAGAACGTGCGACGCCCACACCCGCTGCAAGCCGATGGCACCATTCTTGACGGCATTGCAGAAGAGCGTCGTCGCCTACTAACGCTTCGTGAGTCTGCTGACGTAATTCTTGACACCAGCGACCTAAACATTCATCAACTTTCAAATCGAGTTGCTGAAAGCTTTTCGATTGACGAGACTCACAAATTGCAGCTAACTGTAATGAGTTTTGGTTTCAAATATGGCGTTCCGAGTGACGCCGACATGATTGCCGACGCGAGGTTTTTGCCGAATCCATTTTGGATCGAAGACCTACGTCAGTTCACGGGGGAGTACCCCCAGGTTGCAGACTATGTTTTGGGCCAAGATGGCGCTGAAGAGTTTGTAACGAACTACATTGCCGCACTAAAACCAGTTTTGCGCGGTTATCTCAAAGAGAACAAACGCTACGCCACAATCGCCATCGGCTGCACCGGCGGAAAACACCGTTCGGTAGCAATCTCAAAGCGAATCGCGACTGAACTCGCCAAAATCCGCGACGTGGCAGTTAGCCTCAAACACCGAGACCTAGGCAAGGAATAAACATGGCGCTAACTGCCGATGTTAAAGACGAGCTCGCCCGAATTGAAATCACCAAGAGTGCCGTTCGAGCTGCTGAGCTTTCGACCATTTTGCGTTTTTGCGGAGGCCTTCATCTAATTGCGGGTCGCATTGTGGTTGAGGCAGAGCTTGACACCGCACAGTTGGCTCGTCGCGTTAGAAAAGACCTTGTCGAACTTTATGGCATCGAAAGCGAACTGTCGGTGATTTCACCGAGCGGCATTCGTCGTGGCAGTCGTTATCAGGTTCGCGTGGTTAAAGCCGGCGATGTGCTCGCTCGCCAGACCGGTCTTCTAGACTCACGTGGCCGCCCAGTCAGAGGTTTGCCAGCCGCACTGATTTCGAGCACAATGGCTGAAGCCCAAGCAGTTTGGCGCGGTGCGTTTTTATCACACGGGTCGCTTACTGACCCTGGACGATCAGCTGCCCTAGAGATTACTGCTCCAGGCAACGAAGCTGCGATGGCTCTTGTGGGCGTGGCAAGACGTTTGGGCGTGGTGGCAAAAGCTCGTGAAGTTCGTGGGGTGTTTCGAGTTGTGATTCGCGATGGCGAAGCAATCGCCACCATGCTCACCCAGATAGGCGCCCACAGTCAAGTTTTGAAGTGGGAGGAGATGCGCCTTCGCCGCGAAGTGCGTGCAACCGCAAACCGGCTCGCTAACTTTGATGACGCAAACCTTCGTCGCTCAGCCCAAGCTGCCGTGGCCGCCGGTGCCCGCGTAGCCCGCGCCTTAGAAATTCTTGCTGAAGATGTGCCAGATCACCTGAAATATGCCGGTGAATTGCGACTTCAGCACAAGCAGGCAAGCCTCGACGAACTCGGTCACCTTTCAGACCCACCGATGACCAAAGATGCAATAGCTGGGCGTATTCGTCGTTTGTTAGCAATGGCCGACAAGAAGGCTTCAGATTTGGGAATTCCAGGCACCGATGCCTTTTTGCCAGACGATATCGATTAGATTTAACTAAGCACTTCAATCCGCGATTAAGGAGCCCCTAATGGGTCTTTACACCCTCCCTGACCTCAGCTACGACTATGGCGATCTTGCACCTGCCATCTCAGGTCGCATCATGGAGCTTCACCACAGCAAACACCACCAGGCTTATGTCAACGGTGCTAACGCTGCCATCGCAGGTCTTGAAGATGCCCGCGCAAAAGAAGATATGACTTGGGTCAACAAACTTCAAAAGGACCTTGCGTTTAACCTTGCCGGTCACATCAACCACGCTATTTTCTGGACAAACCTTGCCCCAACCGGGGGCGACAAGCCAGAGGGCGAACTAGCTCAGGCAATCGAAGAGTTCTTCGGTTCATTCGACGGTTTTCGCGCGCACTTCAACGCTTCAGCACTTGGCATTCAGGGCAGCGGTTGGAACATTCTCGCTTGGGACGTTCTTGGCGAAAAGCTAATCATTGAGCAGCTCTATGACCACCAGGGAAACTTGGCTCCGGCCAGCGTTCCGCTTTTGATGCTAGACATGTGGGAGCACGCCTTCTATCTTGACTACGTGAACGTCAAGGCAGACTATGTGAAGGCATTCTGGAGCATTGTTTCTTGGCCAGACGTGCAGGCTCGTTTTGATGCAGCTCGCACGCAAACTAAGGGCTTACTGCTAATCTGATAATAGATTTTCCACCCGACGGCGCGTGGCAAAACCCAAACAAAAGCTACACACACTAAAAACGTGCGCTTTTTGGCGCCATTAGAAAATCGGGAGACAACCACATGGCAACTCGTGTTGGCATTAACGGCTTCGGCCGCATTGGTCGCAACTACCTTCGCGCACTACTTGCGTCAGGTGCAGACCTAGAGATCGTTGCAGTAAACGACCTAAGCGACCCTAAGAGCCTCGCTCACCTTCTAAAGTACGACTCAGTTACTGGCCGTCTTGCTCAAGAGGTTCGTGTTGAAGGCGACACCATCATCGTTGGAAGCCAGACCATCAAGGTTCTTGCTGAGCGCGACCCTGCAAACCTCGGATGGGGCGCGTTGGGCGTTGACATCGTTATCGAGTCAACTGGCCGTTTCACCAACGCTGAAGACGCCAAGAAGCACATCGAGGCTGGCGCCAAGAAGGTTCTAATCTCAGCTCCAGCAACCGGTGAAGACGCTACTTTCGTTATCGGTGTAAACGAGCACCTATATGACCCAGCAAACCACCACATCATTTCAAACGCATCTTGCACCACCAACTGCTTGGCTCCTCTTGCCAAGGTCTTCAACGACAAGTTCGGTATCGAGAATGGTTTGATGACCACAATTCACGCTTACACCGCTGACCAGAACCTGCAAGATGGCCCTCACAGCGACCTTCGCCGTGCTCGTGCAGCAGCCATCAACATCGTTCCATCATCAACCGGTGCAGCTAAGGCAATCGGCCTAGTACTGCCAGAGCTAAAGGGCAAGCTAGACGGCTTTGCACTTCGCGTGCCAGTTCCAACCGGTTCGATCACCGACCTAACCTTGGTTAGCAAGACTGCAGTAACCGTTGAAGAGATCAAGGCTGCTTACAAGGCAGCTGCAGCTGAAGGCCCACTAAAGGGCATCTTGATGTACACCGAAGACGAGATCGTTTCAAGCGACATCGTAACCGACCCACACTCGTCAATCTTTGACGCTGGCCTGGTCAAGGTAATCGGCAACACCGTCAAGATCAGCTCATGGTACGACAACGAGTGGGGCTATTCAAACCGTTTGGTTGACCTCACCGTTCTAGTCGCTAACAAGCTCTAAAGATCAAAGGTTAATCGGTTTAGCATGCGAAACCTCGCCTCGTTGCCGTCGCTTGACGGCAAACGCGTCATCATTCGTTGTGACTTGAATGTGCCGTTGGACGGCACCCGAATCACTGACGACGGGCGCATCGTTGCATCTGTTCCGACCATCAAATATCTAGTCGAGCAGGGTGCCAAGGTGATTGTTATCTCTCACCTTGGTCGCCCTGACGGCGAGCCGAACCCAAAGTATTCTTTGGCGCCAGCCGCGGCACGACTAGAAGAACTGCTTGGTCAGCCGGTCTTTTTTGCCACCGACACTGTTGGCAGTGAAGCTAAGGGTGCTGTGAAGGCACTTGCTAGCGGGGGAGTCGCGGTTCTAGAGAACCTGCGCTTCAACGCAGCAGAGACCAGCAAAGATGCAGCTGAGCGCGAGGCTTTCGCGGCTAAGCTTGCCGAATTCGGTGACTTCTTCGTCAGCGATGGCTTCGGTGTGGTTCACCGCAAACAAGCAAGCGTTTATGAGCTTGCAAAAGCACTGCCAAGCGTTGGTGGCTTTTTGATTGAAAAAGAACTCGATGTTCTAACCCGTCTGACCAAGACCCCAGAGCGCCCTTATGCGGTAGTGCTCGGTGGTTCAAAAGTCTCAGACAAACTGGGCGTCATTGACCACCTTTTGCCTCACGTAAACCAGTTGCTAATCGGTGGCGGAATGGTTTTCACATTCTTGGCAGCTCAAGGTCACAAAGTAGGCAAGAGCCTTCTTGAAGTTGACCAGATTGAAGTTTGCCAGAACTACTTAAAGCGCGCAGCTGAACTCGGCGTCGAGGTTGTATTGCCAACCGACATCGTGGTTGCCTCAAAGTTTGGCGCTGACGCAGAGGTGGCCGTAACAGCTGCTGACGCGATTGAAAGCAGCCCATTTGGCGACACCGGTCTTGGCCTCGACATTGGCCCTGACAGCGCTGCGAACTTTGCATCAAAGATTGCTTCAGCGAAAACCGTTTTCTGGAACGGCCCGATGGGCGTTTTTGAGATTGAAGCTTTTGCTAACGGCACCAAGGCAGTGGCTAAGGCCCTGACCGAGGTTGACGGTCTCAGCGTGGTTGGCGGTGGCGATTCAGCCGCTGCAGTGCGCATTCTTGGTTTTGCTGACGAACAGTTCGGTCACATTTCGACCGGCGGCGGCGCCAGCCTTGAGTTTCTAGAAGGAAAAGCCCTACCAGGCTTGGAGGTTTTAAATGACTAAGCGCGTGCCTCTCATCACAGGCAACTGGAAGATGAACCTTGACCACCAGCAAGCCCTTGCGCTCGTGCAGAAGCTTGCTTGGTCATTGAAAGACGCTGGCCACAACTATGCCGAGGCAGAGGTTGCGGTTTTCCCTCCGTTCACCGACCTTCGCAGTGTGCAGACCCTAATCGACGCTGACAAGTTCGAAATCGGCCTAGGCGCTCAAGACCTTTCGAAGTTCGACAACGGTGCTTACACCGGCGAAATCTCTGGCGCGTTTCTCAAGAAGCTAGACGTGAAATACGTTTTGATTGGTCACAGCGAGCGTCGCCAATACCACAACGAAACTGACGCCGACATTCAGGCAAAGACCGCTGCGGCGTTTCGCCACGGCATCGTGCCAGTGATCTGTGTTGGCGAAACTCTAGAAGAACTCGAGACCGAAGGTCAGAGTGCTGTTCCAGTGCGCCAGACTCTGGCTGCGCTTGCCGGCCACGAAAGTCTGGGCGAGTTCGTAATCGCTTATGAACCGGTTTGGGCCATTGGAACCGGCAAGGTTGCCACCCCAGAAGAAGCGGCCTCGGTTGCCGGCAAGATTCGCGAAGCAATCGCTGGCGAGTTTGGTGCTGAAGTAGCCGCTGCAACCCGAATTCTTTATGGCGGATCAGTCAAGGCTGCTAACGTGGCTGGTTTCTTGCGAAGCCCAGAAGTTGACGGCGTTTTGGTTGGCGGAGCCAGCCTCGATGCCGAAGAGTTCAGCGGCATTGCGCGCTTTCAGAAGCACATAGCCCTATAATTTTCTCTAGCCCTATTATTGGGCTACTTATCAAAGGATTCTCATGTTTAACGCCGACCTATTGCCAGCAATCAGAGTTGCACTTCAGGTGCTTCTTGGCATCACGAGCTTGCTTCTAACCCTTTTGATCTTGCTTCACAAGGGTCGCGGTGGTGGCCTTTCTGACATGTTCGGTGGTGGCATGACTTCAAACCTCAGCTCTTCAGGTGTTGCCGAGCGCAACCTAAACCGCATCACCGTGATCATCGGTGTTGTTTGGGCTGTAGTTATCGTCATCTTGGGTCTAATCACCCGGTTCACCAACTAAGCACTAGCAGTTCGCAGAATAGTTTTATAGGGGATCTCTATGAGCACAGGTGGTTCAGCAATTCGTGGTTCGCGCATCGGCGCTGGCCCAATGGGGGAGCAAGACCGTGGCTATCGCGCTGAGCGCGTAACCCGCAGTTACTATTGCTCAAACGGTCACGTTCAAAGCCCGCAGTTCGCATCTCACGTCGAGCTTGCAGACATTCCTGAGTTTCTTGACTGCCCAAACTGTGGCATGCCTGCAGGGCAAGACAAAGACAACCCACCTGTGGTTGCAAAGCACGAGCCTTATAAGACACACCTGGCCTATGTCAAAGAACGTCGCACCGAAGACGAAGCAAACGAGCTTCTTGAAGAGGCCGTTGCCGCCGTTCGTGAGCGTCGTGTTCGTTTGGCTGAGGCAGCAGCAGCAGCAGCCGCCGCAAACAACTAGAGGCTATGAAAAAACCCAAAAGAATCACCGAAAAACCCTCCGAATCTCGGAGGGTTTTTTCAATTCGTTTGAAAGGCGCAGCTGCGAGCGGCTACTCGGCCAGTAGCGATGCAGCTGCAGCTTCGTCGATAAACCAAAGGGTGGCATCTCGACCGGCAACTCGGCCAACCGGCAAAGACGTTGGGTTATCGCCAAAGGCAACCTCAACAGCGTTTGCCTTGTCAGCACCAGAGACGACAAACCAAACCTGGTGTGCG
>CANFKN010000034.1 GCA_947447385.1 Microbacteriaceae bacterium | reverse complement strand
GCAATTGCAGTGGCCAGCGCGGGCACGTTAGTCGTTAGCCAGGCGCAGGTTCACCCGATGTTGGCTTCACTCGCCGAAGCTGGTTTGGTCGCAAAAAAGAATAAGGGTGACCGCAGAGTATTTTCAATCACTGAAGCGGGGCAAGACCGCCTGGCTGCTGCAGGCACAGTCTCAGAATCGGCTGCGGGTTCGGCAAAGAACGAAAAGCCGAAACGTTCGTTTGACTTCAAGTTTGCGAACTGCGAGCCGAGCTTTTTGAAAGCTGCTTCAAAGCTTGCGCCAGCGCTGAGCGACATGGCACAGACCGGCACGCGCGAGCAACAGCAGCGGGCAACCGAGTTGCTCGAAAAAACTCGTCGCGAGTTGCACCTGATTCTTGCCGAGAGCTAAAGACTTGCCTCAAAGCAAAAGCGCAACGGGTAAATCCCCCGCGCTGCAAGCTCGCTATCGCCGCATCACCAGATTTGCTGCCCTTGCCCTGGCCCAAACCTGGTGGTTTGAACTTGTGTTGCCTCGCTTTGGCTTGAGCAAACTGGCAGCCCAAAGTCGCGTCAAGCGAGCAACCAAACTTGCCCGCAAGTTTCACGACCTAGCGTTAGACCTCGGTGGTCTAATGATCAAGGTGGGCCAGTTCTTGTCGGCTCGCATCGATGTCTTGCCAGTTGAAATCACGCGCGAACTCGAGGGCCTTCAAGACAAAGTTGCGCCGGTGCCCTTTGACCAAATCTTGAGCCTGATTGAGCATGAGCTTGAGATGTCGGCACAAGTTGCCTTTTTAAATCTCCAAGTTGAACCGATTGCTGCGGCTTCACTGGGGCAGGCTTATCGCGCAACGCTGTCGCCTGGTTTGGCGAGCGAGCTGGGCATGAGCGATGTAATTGTGAAAGTGCTTCGCCCAGGCATCGAAGACATCGTCGATGTTGACCTTCGTGCGCTTCGCCGCATTGGCGCGTGGGTCTCGCGCGTCAAGCTGGTTTCGCGCCGAACCGACGCCCCTGCCCTGGTCGAAGAGTTTGCCAAGATCACGCTCGAAGAAATCGACTACCGCCACGAAGCTGCGAACCTTGAACGTTTCGCCGCTGATTTTGCGACGGATGCCCGCGTGCAAACTCCATCGATTGTGTGGGAGCGCAGCGCCCGTCGAGTGCTCACCCTGAGCGATGTCACTGCAATCAAAATCTCTGACGTTGATGGCCTTTTGGCAGCTGGGTTGAACCCGAACGCCGTTGCAGCTGAACTAGCTCGAGTGACTTTTGAACAGTTTTTTGTGACCGGCTTTTTTCACGCCGACCCACACCCTGGCAACATCTTTGTCACGCCGGCACCCCTCGCGGCTGCAGAGGGGGCGACTGGTGCTCAGGTTGAATTCGCGCTGACGTTTATTGACTTTGGCATGATGGGGCAGATTCCGCCCGAGTTGCGAGCCAACCTTCAGCGCTTCATCTTCGCCGTTGCCTCGCGCGATGCGCGGGCTTGGGTAGCCGCGTGTGAGCGCCTCGGGGTGCTGTTGCCTTCAGCTGACACCGTGGTTCTTGAGTCGGCCATCTCTGCGCTTTTCGACCGCTTCGGCGGCGTTGCGGTTTCTGAACTGGTTCAGGTTGACCCTGACGAGATTCGGGAGTTCGCGATTCGATTCAACGAGATTGTTCGCACCTTGCCATTTCAGTTGCCAAACGACTTCTTGTTTTTGTTACGAGCGATCTCGCTGATCTCTGGTGTGACGAGTTCACTCAACCGCGAGTTCAACATGTGGGATGCCCTCGACCCGTTTGCACGCACACTATTGAACGGTGGTGGCAAGAGCACCTTGCGCACTCTCGGCAAAGATGCGCTCGGTTTCGCCAACACTCTTGTTCGATTGCCAGGACGAATCGACGCACTGGCTTCGCGCGCTGAGCGCGGTGAACTTGTGATTCGCAACCCAGAGCTCGAACGACGCGTTCGTTCGCTTGACTCGAGTGTGCGCAGGTGTACATCCGCCGTAATTTTTGTTGGGTTACTAATCGCCGGTGTGCTCGTCATCGACCGTCACGAGAGCTTGGGCACCACACTGTTTATCGTTTCGGTCTTGCCTCTGTTGCACGCAATAGGCTTAGGACGAATCAGCAAATAATCGAGAAGGGCGAGCCAATCGTGAAGCTTTATGAGGGTGAGACAGAGTTTGCTCTCACACGATTTGTCACCCTAGAGGCACTTGGCGAACTGTTGAGCGCCGCGGCGAGCGACCAGGTCACCGTGATTGGCATCGACGGTCGGTCAGGTGGTGGCAAAACCACAGCCGCGCGCAAACTTGGTGAGATTCTCGGCGCAACCGTGTTGAGCACAGACGACTTTGCGTGGTGGCACAGCATGTTCGACTGGCCAGAGATGATTATTCAAAATGCCATCAACCCACTTCGAGCTTGGCGCGACATCGATTACAAGCCTGAAGCCTGGGTCGAGCGTGAACGTGAGGGTTCGATCACCGCGAAAAGCAACCGATTTGTAATCGTCGAGGGTGTTGGTGCCACACAAATCGCAATGCGCGACGCTCTAGATTTTTGTGTTTGGGTGCAAGCCGATGCCGATGTTGCCCGCGAACGTGGGCTTTTGCGCGACCTCGCGCAGCGGCCCGACCCAGCCGAGGCAGAAGCCTTTTGGAACGAGTGGCAAGCTGCCGAAAACCTTTTTCAAACCCGTGAGCAGAGTTGGCTTGTTGCTGACTTTGTGGTTAGCGGCAATTCGTAATAAATGGCGAACCCATTAGTAACCGAGCTTGAAACCGCCCATTTGCACTGCCATCTCTGGCGTGCGGTGATCTAAGAACAAGCTGGCGCCAGTGTCGAGTGTGGCGATTTTTGCCATGTCTTCTGCGCTTAGTTCAAAGTCGAACACGTCAAAGTTTTCAGCCATGCGAGCTGGGCTCACAGTTTTTGGAATCACTACGACGTCTCGCTGAATCATCCAACGCAAAACGACCTGGGCAACTGTTTTGCCATAGCCAGCGCCGATTTCGGCAAGCAACGGGTTGGTGAAAAGATCGTTTTTGCCCTCGGCAAACGGGCCCCAAGATTCAAGCTGAACGCCGTGCTTAACCAAAAGGGCTTGGTATTCGGTGCGTTGAAAGAACGGGTGAGTTTCGATTTGGTTCAGGTGCGGCGCGACCTCATTTTGAACGATGAGGTCAACGAGCCGGTCTTCATAAAAGTTCGATACACCAATGGCTCGAACTCGGCCTTCGGCATAGAGCTTCTCAAGTGCACGCCAGGCTCCATAAATGTCGCCATAGGGCTGGTGAATCAAATAGAGGTCTAGATAATCGACCTTGAGTTTTGAAAGAGCGAGGTCAAAAGCGCGCAGGGTTTCGGTGTCGCCAGCTTGGTCGATCCAAAGCTTTGAGGTGATGAAAAGTTCTTCGCGTGCAATGCCGCTCGTTGAGATTGCGCTGCCCACTGCACCCTCGTTGCGATAGACGGCTGCCGTGTCGATTGAGCGATAGCCCACCTCAAGGGCCGAGCTAACCGCGGCTGTGCATTCTGCTGCGTCGGGAATCTGATAGACGCCGAAGCCAAGAATCGGCATCTCAACGCCATTGCTGAGTTTCACATTTTTCATGAGTTCAGCCTAACCCTGCCAGAGGCCGTTGCAGAATTTTTCGAGGATGCTAGTTTTGCATGCGCTGGTTAGCCGAGTTGCGTCGACCCACAGCTGGCTCAAGTTTGCCCACTTTGCCAAAGCCAAATGGTGGCATGTTGGCATAGATGTTTTCGGTTTTGCCCGGCTCGATCACATAAGTTTCATGCCAAATGCCAACGGCCTTTGACTTCATGGTTGCCTTGTTGAAGGCGCGCCAGGCCGGCAGGTGTTCGGCATCTTTGGCTTTGGCATATTCAATGAGCAACTCTGGCGATTTCCAATATTGCATCATGATCAGGGTGCGCCCAAAGGCCATCTCATATGACTTGAAGCCAAGTTGTGGGTTCTTATAGAGCTCTGGCAGCATGCGACCCATTGCTGCAAAAACGGGCACCCAGCGGTGCACTGCCCACCAGTTGTTCACGCGCATGCCAATGAGAAACATCACAAATGGCTCGGTGGCTGGCGCAGTCATGCGCTCGTTGATTGTTTTTGCCATTTGAGGCCTCTCGTTAGCTTGCTGTTTCTCAACCTAATGCAGCGGTGGCCTTTCTGGTGCAGCTGTAACCGTGCCGCTGAGCTTAGTGCCCGACTTGACGGTGTTATAAATCGTGCCGTGCTTCGTCAGGTTTTTGTGCAACAGATCTAGTTTGCCTTGGTCGGCCGCGGTCGAAACGACAACGGCATAGGTAATGTCTTCGATGCGCGCTTCATCGACCGGGCGGTGCGCGGTTAGAGAAACTTGCACTGATTCAAAATCAAGCGAGATGGATGGCGCCACTCTCTCGATGCCCTTGATAAGACAGGCGGCGAGCGCGGCGAGCAATAGTTCGACAGGGTTGAGTGCATCGGGGCGCCCAGCCATGCCGGTGTCGATGACCAGCTGGGTTTGTTTGGCTTCGACCATTGAACCCGCTGCATCGATGCGGTTGGCCTTGACCGAGAAGGTCATCATGTTGTCAGTCATGGCCCTAGCCAATCAACGATGCTAGTTGTTGCCACTGCTGCTGGTTCACTGAATACCAAACCCAGGTGCCACGTTTTTCGCGCTCGATTAGACCCGCCTCGGTTAGAACCTTGAGGTGGTGGCTCACAGTTGGCTGGGTTAGGCCGAGTGGCTCGGTGAGGTTGCAAACGCAGGCTTCGGCGTTTTTGCTCGCGTTTATTAGGCTGATGAGCTGAATGCGAGTTGGGTCGGCAATTGCTTTGAGCAGGCCAGCTAGTTGTTCGGCCTCGGGGCGACCGATCGGCGCGGCAAGACCTTCTGGGGCGCAACTTTGAACATTCACGGGCGTTAATGTGAGCTGAATCATGTTTTGAACCCCATCACAAGTAGGTGAACTTTTTGTAAACATAGACGAATGTCTATGTTTGGTCTCTCAAAACAGTGTAAAACATAGATAGGAATCTATGTAAGAAGGCTGAGTTTTGGCAGAATCATCAAGCACCCTTGTGGGCAAGGTCGGCGCTGAGTTCTTTGGCACAGCGGCTTTGGTCTGCGTCGTGGTCGGCTCGGGTGTGATGGGCACAAACCTGTCAAACGATGCCGGTGTTGCGCTGATCATCAATGCTTTCTCGACCATCTTTGCCCTGGCGCTCTTGATTTTGACGCTTGGCCCAATCAGCGGCGCACACTTCAACCCGGTGGTCTCACTCTGGTTGCTCACAACCAGGCAGCTAACGTTGCGCAACACCTTGGCCTACATTCCCGCTCAGGTTGGCGGCGCCATTGCCGGTGCCATTTTGGCCAACGCCATGTTCGACCTACCTGCCATTCAGTTTTCAACTCACGCTCGAGTTAGCACCGGAACCCTGATTGGCGAGGTTCTGGCAACCGCAGGCCTCATCGCCGTCATCGGCATTCTGGGCCAGCGTGGTCAGGGGCACCTGATTGCCGTTGCTGTGGCTGCCTGGGTCGGCAGTGCCTACTTCTTCACCTCATCAACCTCGTTTGCAAACCCCGCCGTCACCATCGGGCGAATCTTTAGCAACACTTTTGCAGGCATCGAAGGAGGCTCAGTTTTGCCATTCATTGGCGCACAACTTGTTGGTGCAGCCCTTGGCCTGCTAATCGTCAAAGGAGTCACCCGTGGCTGACCCAAAACCTTCAGTGCTTTTCGTCTGCGTTCACAACGCGGGCAAGTCACAAATGGCGGCAGCTCTAATGCGTCACAAGGCCGGTGACACCGTCGAGGTGCTTTCGGCCGGCACCGACCCTGGCACCAGCCTAAACTCTCAGGCGCAGGCGGCAGCCGAAGAACTCGGTGCTTCGATGGTGGGTGAGGTGCCGAAGGGCATCCTCGATGAGATTTTTTTGCGTGTAGATCGCGTCATCATTTTGGGCAACGAAGCGAAACTTGCCTCAAAACCAGGCATGCACGGCACCATCGAAACTTGGCTAACCCCAGAGCCCGGCCCAGAAGCCGGTGACAAACTCGCTCAAACCCGCATTGTGCGCGACGCCATCGCCCGCCGTGTTGACAACTTTTATGACGAACTCACCAACAACTAGCAGGAGCCACCATGTCAGACAAAAAAGCCACAGTACTCTTCGTTTGCGTTCACAACGCAGGCCGCTCACAAATGGCTGCTGGCTATTTGCAAGCGTTGGCCGGTGACCGCGTGCAGGTGCTTTCAGCTGGCACCGAACCAAAAGACCAGGTCAACCCATCAGCCATCGCAGCAATGGCCGAAGAAGGCATCGACATCGCGGGCAGCACACCAAAAGTTTTGACCGACGAATCGGTCAAAGAGTCTGACTATGTGATCACAATGGGATGCGGCGACGCCTGCCCGTTTTTCCCGGGCAAAACCTACCTCGACTGGCCACTAAACGACCCAGCCGGCAAAGGGGTTGAAGAAGTTCGCCCGATTCGCGACGAGATTCGCGCCAAGGTCGAGGCGCTAATCGCCGAGATCGACGCTAAGTTCTAAACGAGTCATATCTGCCGATTAGCCCAACCCAAAATGCGTTGATTTCTGGCCTCTATAAAGTGCATGCTGTTAGCCATATAGTTTTGATATTTGTCGACGGTATTTGGAAGCACCGGGGTTGAAAAGTCTGACGTAAAAGGCAAAAAGAAATCAATCTCGCCGTCTTTTGCAATATCTTGAAGCAAGAAGAATTCGACGTAACCGTTAAAGCTTTCGAATAGCGCAAAGAAATCGTCGTATCTATCAAGCGCGGATGCCAGTGGACTTGGCAACCCCAAGTAGTGAAGGCGAATGCACTCGAGGGTTAAGTCAAACCTGTCACGAATTTTGGCGTTGAACCCACGTGCGACATTGATTGTAGGTCGGTTCTGAATTCGCTTCGCCGGGAAAACAATTCTTGCTCCAATCGTTGCCCCTAGCCACTGAAACGCATCCAAACTCTGGGCTGGAATCTGGTCGATTATGTTCGCTAGGCGCTTGTGACCTCTAAGTGAGTTTGAGATTGCGTCGCTTGACAACACAAACTGCCCTCTGTTCGACCTGAGAACCAAATAGCTCCCCCGTTCGGGAGCGAGTTCGAACTTTTCACCAGATGGTAGCGGCTTTGACCAAAGTGTTTGATGATGGATTTTGAGCGTGGCACTAGCCGAATCAGGATCTTTGCCGCTCGCGTCGAGCCTGTGATCAAAAGTGATATCAATCTGCATCGCTCCCCCTGAAACCAAGCCTCTCATATAGCCCCTGCGCCGGGTTGCCCGCAGTAACAAAAAGCGCAACCTCTTGGTGCCCTAGCTCTGTCAAGGCGGCAGCGCTCGCCCGAATCAAACGCGTTGCCAAACCTGTTCCTTTGCGGGCAGTAGCCGTGTAAACGAACAAGATGGTTGGCAAGCCCTCGAACAATGAACAGGCGAGTTCAGAAACTGGTTGCCCCGCTTCATCGAGGGCGGCCAACGAGGCAGCTTCGATGAAGGGTCCATATTCGCCCGCAAGAGTTGACTCAATTTCTGCAAGGGCTACCGACTCATCGTCGCCGTCTTGCCAGTCGATCGTGCCACGGTATGCATCGACCATTAGTGCTGCCGAAAGGCGGGCATCCACGCTATTGAAAGTCACGAGTGAGCTATCAGCGAGTGCCAACGAGGTCACACTAGCCACCATTCTGAGCTTGGTCATGCGACTATCGTAAAACTTTTAGCACCGAGTCAGCTAGCATCGAAACCTGTGGTTTGTGAGCAAAACCGCCATTGATCGTCTAAAGGAGGCCCCCGTGGCGCACAAAGTAGATTTCAAGACAGTCTCGACTCAGGGGCTCGAAACCTCGCCAGTGGTTGACGCGTTAGCGGGTCTGCGTGCCAACGAGGCGCGCTACTTCTTCAATAAATACCAGGCAGATTTTGAAGTTAGCCCAGCTAGCGAAACCCCAGAGCTCGTCGCCTATGTCGCCAAAATTCTGCTCGAGCGCGACATCGTGATTACATCAAAGCCTCTCGAGACTGCCGAGATGAACGTCGATGGCATTCGCTGGACATTCGTCTTTTTTGAAAGCGGTCTCGAAGTAAACGTGCTTTACACAGTCGCTGACGCAAAAAAGCGTGCCGTTGGTTTCAAACTTTCAATGGGCATGGATGTTCCCGAAGAGCTTGCAACTAAATTCAAGTTCGCTCGCCAAAAATCAAAACTCGCCGGCGAAATTCGTGGCTCGTTCTTTGTGATCAAGGGTGAATATTAGAAACGCAAATCTCGCGTTGCGTCAAAGGTACACTCAAGTTCATGAAACCAATCAGCTCAGTCGCGGCAGACGCAAAACGCGATGCAACCCTTGACGTTGCCAAGGGTATGGCGATTGTCGCAATTGTTTTTGGTCACATCTGGAGAGGCCTTTGGTCGGCGGGCCTAATTTCATCGTCACATTGGTTTCAGACACTAGATTCGTTCACCTATCTCTTTCACCTCACGGTCTTTGCATTCATTTCAGGTTTATTTGTTGAAAAGGGCGTGCGCAAACAAGGCGCTGGCTTATATGCGAGAGCACGAACCTTGCAGTTTTTGTGGCTTTACCTGCTTTGGTCTTTGATCCAGGGTCTTTTGGTTGTTAGTTTTTCAGGTCAGGTTAATAGCCCGAAAACTTTGAGCAACATTATTCAGCTCTGGCAACCGCAGGGGCAATTCTGGTTTTTTGGTTGGATAATCGTTCTGACCCTCGGCACCGTCGCAATTCGGCCTTGGCTAACAAGTTTGCGAAAATATTTTATTTTAGCTTTGGCTGGCACCACATCAATCGTGTGTTGGGGTTACAGCGGCACAGTCATTGGCACTCAGGGGCTTGGCCTTTCAATATTTTTTGTGTTGGCCACACTAATGAAGCCCGAGTCAGTCACTTGGTTATTGAGCAAGTTTAAGAAGAGTTGGCTGGCGCTAATGTCTCTAATTGGTCTTGCAACATTGTTTTTTTTGGCCGTAAACAATCTTGCAACGCCGCCGACGTTGGGGCTAGATTCGAGAACTCCTTTGTCGATATTGATCGGGTTCACAGCAACTTTGGTTGGCCTCTGGTCTATTTTGGCAGTGTCGCGAGTCTGGTCTGAAACAAAGGTTGGAGAACTCATTGGCTACCTAGGCAAGGATTCACTCGCAATCTTTGTAAGTCACATAATTTTTACGGCAGCAACTCGCATTGTGCTGCTCAAGGTTGGAGTCACTGAGCTAAGTGTTCACATTTTGCTTTCACTATGTGCAGGCATATTTGGCCCGCTCTTCATTGTCTTTCTCTCGCGAAAGCTTCGACTAACGTGGCTTTTTGACGCACCGCTTAAAGCAAAACGCAGCAGCTAATAAGCCACCGCGCCTCGCTCAAGCCTCGACTAAATGTCGAAGCGGTCAGCGTTCATTACCTTGGCCCAGGCTGCAACGAAGTCGTGCACGAGCTTGCTCTGTGCATCGTCGCTGGCATAAACCTCGGCAACGGCGCGAAGCACTGAGTTTGAACCAAACACGAGGTCGGCACGTGAACCGGTGAACTTGACTGCGCCAGTAGCGCGGTCGCGAGCGTCAAAGAGTTCTGCCGAAGGCGACTGGGCGTGCCACGAGTTGGCTGGGTCGAGCAGGTTCACAAACCAGTCATTCGACAGCGTCTGTGTCTTGTCAGTGAAGAAACCAACTTTTGAACCGCCAGTGTTTGCGCCAAGAACGCGCAAGCCACCCACCAAGACGGTTAGCTCGACAGGGTTTAGGCCAAGCAAAGCTGCACGCTCAACCACGAAGCGATCAGCAACCGGGCCGTGGCCACGGCTGGCATAGTTTCTGAATGCGTCGGTTAGCGGGCGCAAATATTCAAACGACTCAACGTCGGTTTGCTCTTGGCTGGCATCGGTGCGGCCGCCAACAAAAGGCACGGCAACTTCAATGCCTGCGTTGGCAGCTGCCTTCTCAACGGCAACACCACCGGCAAACACGATTAGGTCGGCTAGCGAGATTGCGTGGTTGAAATCGGCCTTGATCTGCTCAAGTTTCGCCAAAACTACAGCCAACTCAGCAGGGCTATTAGCCTGCCAGTTGCGCTGAGGCTCGAGGCGAATGCGCGCACCGTTTGCACCGCCGCGCTTGTCTGTGGTTCTAAAAGTTGAGGCAGATGCCCATGCGGTCGAAACGAGCTGTTCGACAGTTAGGTCTGACTCAAGAATGATTGTCTTCAACAAATCAAGTTGTGCGGCTCTTGGCGCAGGCACTGTTGTTGCTGGCAGCGGGTCTTGCCAAATCAACTCTTCGGCAGGAACCTCAGCGCCGAGGTAGCGAGCCTTCGGGCCCATGTCACGGTGGGTCAACTTGAACCAAGCGCGAGCGAAAGCATCGGCGAATGCAGCCGGCTC
>CANFKN010000033.1 GCA_947447385.1 Microbacteriaceae bacterium | reverse complement strand
TGATGTTCGGCGTGCTTTCAATTGTGTTGCCAGTGATTATGTTGATCTTCGCGGTTTATCTGATGCGTCACCCTTCGACAGTTCGCGACAATGGCCGCATCGGCTTTGGTTTATTGCTGTTTCTAATCACCGTTAGTGGCTTTTTCTTCTTGTTCAACCCTGCGGCTACGCCTCAGAGTCACCCTGAGTTGATGCGCAATGCCGGTGGCTTGCTTGGATGGTTAGTTGGCATTCCACTTCTAAGCGGTCTCACCATCTGGGGCGCCGTGCCAGCAATGGCTCTACTCAGCTTCGGCACTCTGTTGATTATGTCGAAGACCCCGCCGAACCGCGTCTGGGCAAGGCTTCAAGAGTTTTATGTGTACCTGTTTGGTGAACACGAATCTGGCTTCGATGACGAATCGGGCTCTGATTCAGATGCCCAAAACTCGCGCAACATCGGGGTTGCCGCCGGCACCGACGCTTTTGACGGCACCAAAGTTCCTTGGTGGCGCAAAGGCAAAGACTCTGAGCGAGCATATGACACCGCTTTAGAAACCACTTCACCTAACGATGCTGGTGCAGCCAACGCAGCCACGTCTCGACTACCAATCGAAGGCGCCGGCGATGAGTTCGACACTCTCTTTGTCGAGGATGACGTCGAGCCGACACCGGCAAACCACACCGTAGTTTTGCCTGCTGGTTCGTCAGCGACCCCCGCAGCCTCTTCTGCAGCGCCGGCGAGCCCGCCAACCACGCCAGTGGCATCTGAGGCAACCCAGGCAGCGCCAGCAACGCCTGGTTCTCGAGCTGTGCGACCATACATTCTGCCTTCAGCGAGTTTGCTTGCGCCGGGCACGACCCCAAAGGTCAAGAGCGAGGCCAACGCGCAAATCGTTCAGGCGGTTTCAAGCGTGTTCAAAGAGTTCGGTGTTGAGGCAATGGTCGTTGGCTTTTCACGCGGCCCGACCGTTACCCGATATGAAGTTGAGTTAGCTCCTGGTGTGAAGGTTGAAGCTGTTACGCGCCTTGCCAACAACATCTCTTATGCAGTTGCCAGCAACGAGGTGCGCATTCTCGCGCCGATTCCTGGCAAATCTCTTATCGGCATCGAGGTTCCTAACGCCGACCGCGAGACCGTGTCTTTGGGTGACGTGCTTCGATCGCCGATTGCGCAGAACAGCAAGCATCCGTTGACGATTGGTGTTGGCAAAGACGTCGAAGGCGGCTTTGTGGTTGCCAACCTCGCAAAGATGCCTCACCTTTTGGTGGCGGGTGCAACCGGTGCCGGTAAGTCTTCGTTTGTGAACTCGATGATCACCTCGATTTTGATGCGTGCCAAGCCAGCCGAGGTGCGTTTGGTGCTGATTGACCCGAAGCGCGTTGAGCTGACTGCCTATGAAGGGGTTCCGCACCTCATCACCCCGATCATCACCAACGCCAAAAAGGCTGCCGAAGCATTGCAGTGGGTCGTTAAAGAAATGGACATGCGCTATGACGACCTGCAGCGTTTTGGCTTCAAACACATCGATGATTTCAACAAAGCCGTCGTAGCCGGCGAGGTCAAACCGCGCGAAGGTAGCCTGCGAGTGCTGCAGCCATACCCATATTTGCTGGTGGTTGTTGACGAGCTCGCCGACCTAATGATTGTTGCTCCGCGCGACGTCGAAGACTCAATCGTGCGCATCACGCAGCTAGCGCGAGCCTCGGGCATTCACCTAGTGCTAGCCACCCAGCGACCTTCGGTTGACGTTGTCACAGGTTTGATCAAAGCTAACGTGCCAAGCCGCCTAGCTTTCTCAGTGTCATCACTGACCGACTCTCGCGTTATTCTCGACCAACCGGGTGCCGAAAAACTTATTGGCCAGGGTGATGCTCTGTTCTCGCCTTCAGGCACGAACAAACCGATTCGCGTTCAAGGTGCATGGGTCACTGAAGCCGAAATTGACCACATCGTGGCTCATGTCAAACAGCAGATGGACCCTGAATATCGCACCGACGTTCAAGAGGTGGCTGTTGCGAAAATGGTTGATGCCGACATTGGCGATGACCTAGACGTTCTCTTGCAAGCCGCAGAGCTCATCATCAACTCGCAGTTCGGTTCGACATCGATGTTGCAGCGCAAGTTGCGCGTTGGCTTTGCCAAGGCTGGTCGGCTGATGGACCTTCTCGAGTCGCGCAATATCGTTGGCCCAAGCGAAGGCTCAAAAGCCCGCGAAGTTATGGTTCGCCCTGAAGATCTTCCGCAGGTGTTGGCTCAGCTTCGTGGTGAGCCCGGTTCAACCCCTAGTGCTGCTGTAGTTCAAGCTGCCGCGGCAATCGATGCCAGTGCTCAGGGCATCGACCGCGCACCTCAGGCTGCCGCATTTGACTCAGCTGACGCCTCTGAGTCAGCGCCGCTCGACCGCGGTTCGTTGGCTGCCGGAGACTTTGACGAGTTCATTCCTCGAGCAACCGACGATGACGAAGGCGACGAAGATGCCTGGTTCTTGACAGGCAGGCAATAACTTGAGCAACGTCGCATCGCAAAATCAAGGAGACCCAAAAAAAGTCTTCAATCTGCCAAACTCGATCACCGCAGCGCGCATCTTGCTCGTGCCGGTTTTTGTCTGGTTGCTTTTGAACAGTTCTGGCTCGCTGCACTCGACAAACCGTTGGCTGTCGCTGGTTGTATTCGTGGTGGCGATTTCAACCGATGGGCTCGATGGCTGGTTGGCTCGCCGTCGCGGCCTAGTAACCAACCTCGGCAAGATTCTCGACCCGATTGCCGACAAGGCGCTCATCGGTGGCGCTTTGGTCACTCTCAGCGTGCTCGGCTCGGTTGACTGGTGGTTGACCGCTTTGCTTTTGCTTCGCGAGCTAGGCATCACTTTCTATCGCTTTGCAGTGATTCGCAAGCGCATCATCGCAGCTTCTGGCGGCGGCAAGGTCAAGACAGTGCTTCAAGCTGTTACCGTCATTCTTTTGCTCGCGCCTTTAACCCACGTTTGGCACGACTGGTATCGCACCTTGTCGCTGGGCTTGCTCTATCTGACTCTCGTCGTAACGATCTACACCGGCATGCAATATCTTGTGGCAGCTACCAAGCACGCCGACGATGAAGCTGACGACTCTCACCCACACAAAACACATGCCTAACTCTGCGCTTGTAGCCCAGATTGTCGAGCTCATGACAGCTCGTGGTCTGAAGTTGGCTTTGGCCGAATCGCTCACCGGGGGAGCCCTCGCTTCTGCGATGGTTGATGTGCCGGGGGCATCCCAGATGCTTTTAGGTTCGATTGTGGCTTATGACACTTCGCTCAAATCAGCGCTGCTCGGAGTTGACTCGGCTTTGCTCGAACGTGTCGGCGCGGTCGATCGCGAGGTTGCTCTGCAAATGGCTTCAGGTGCGCGTGCTCGTTTAGCTGCCGCGGCCGGCATTTCGCCTGACCATGTCATCGGCTTGTCGTGCACCGGTGTTGCAGGCCCAGATATTCAAGACGGCAAACCGGTTGGGCTGGTTTTTATCGCGACGGATGCCCCTGGCGGCCCGCGCGCTCAAGAGTTTCAGCTTGCCGGCACTCGTGCTGAGATTAGGTCGGCTACCGTGCGCACTGCACTCAGGTTGCTGGCCGACCAACTCGACCTGCGCCACTAGCGCGGGTTTTGCTCGCTCAGCAAGCCGGGCATCGCACGGGACTAAATGTCGCGAGCCCATGGTTTAGTTTCTTAGGCAATACTTCAGCCGTTGTTCAAGCTTTTGTCAGCGGTTCGATTTAATGTTTGTAGTAGGTTCAGCTATGTTAGCTTTACCTAGCAAGAATTGGTTCTCACAACTTGAGGCCCATGAAAGGTAGCAAGAATGGTTTTGGTTCGCCAAGAAATCGGTGACGTGCTTCGTGATTTTCGCCAGCGCAAGGGTCGCACCCTGCGCCAGGTGGCTGCAAGAGCCAGCGTTGCACTCGGTTATTTGAGTGAAGTTGAACGCGGCCAAAAAGAAGCCTCTTCAGAAATTCTTGCCTCAGTCGCTGACGCTCTTGACGTGCCGATTTCGGTAATCATGCGCGAAGTTTCTGACCGCCTAGCCGTGCTCGAAGGTGTTGTGATTCCTGACACCGTTCCGGTTGAACTTCTCGGTGAGGTCAACGCACCTCGCGCAACCTTTGGCGCTGCTGGTTTTGGTTCAGCTGGCTTCGGTTCAGCTAACCTGCCTGGCAGTTCAACTCTCGCATCTCGCTAATAACTAGTTCGTTGATTGCGATGGCTACCTATTTTGAAGGCAGTCTCTCATGCGCTTGAGCCAGTTTCGCACTCTAATGGACGATGAATTCGGCTCGGCTTATGCTGCCGTTATTGAAAAAGACTTAGTTTTGCATGAGCTTGCAGACCGCACTCCTGCCCAAGCGCTGGCTCACGGTGATGACCCTCGCGATGTTTGGCTGGCGATTTGCCGTGTAAATGAGGTGCCTAAAGATCGATGGCACGGCAAAAATAAAACGACAAAGAAGCAACACGCCGACTAAAGATTCGAAATCTTGTTCGAAAAAGTGTAATCTGCTAACACGCACTAAAACTTGAAGATTTGCAGAGATTGCCAGCTCCAACCACCAATGTCGGTGGCTCCATTTAGTTTTGAGCCAACAATCAAAAACAAATCGCTTAGAGAAAGTCAGCAGCCATGCCTTCACCGACAGAACGCGAAAAAGCACTAGACGCAGCACTAGCCCAGATTGACCGCCAGTTTGGCAAAGGCTCAGTAATGCGCCTCGGCTCAGACGATCGCGCTCCAGTTGAGGTTATTCCGACCGGCTCAATTGCCCTAGACGTAGCTCTTGGCATTGGCGGTTTGCCTCGTGGCCGCATCATCGAGGTTTATGGCCCAGAATCATCGGGTAAAACCACACTTACTCTTCACGCAATCGCAAACGCGCAGCGCGCTGGCGGCATCGCGGCCTTCATCGACGTTGAGCACGCACTTGACCCAGAATATGCTCAGAAGCTCGGCGTTGACATCGACGCACTTTTGGTGAGCCAGCCAGACACCGGCGAGCAGGCTCTTGAAATCACCGACATGTTGATTCGCTCAGGCAGCATCGACATCATCGTCATCGACTCGGTTGCGGCTCTTGTGCCACGCGCTGAAATCGAGGGTGAAATGGGTGACACCCACGTTGGTCTTCAGGCACGTTTGATGTCGCAGGCGCTTCGCAAGCTCACCGGTGGTTTGAGCAACACCAAAACCACAGCAATCTTCATCAACCAGCTGCGCGAAAAGATCGGTGTCTTCTTCGGTTCACCAGAAACTACAGCCGGTGGTAAGGCTCTGAAGTTCTATGCCTCAGTTCGTCTAGACATTCGCCGCATTGAAACTCTTAAAGATGGCACAGAAGCCATCGGTAACCGCACTCGTGTCAAGGTCGTCAAGAACAAGATGGCCGCACCTTTCAAGCAGGCCGAGTTCGACATCATGTATGGCGTCGGAATTTCTCGTGAAGGCAGCTTGCTCGACTTCGGTGTTGAGGCCGAAATCGTCAAGAAGTCTGGTGCTTGGTACACCTACGAAGGCGAACAGCTTGGCCAGGGCAAAGAGAAGTCACGCGTTTTCTTGATTGAGAACCCTAAGATTGCCGACGAAATCGAAAAGCGCATCAAGGCTCGTTACGGCGTTGGTGTTCCAAAGCTAGTCACTGAGGCTGCAGCTGTTGCCGCCGAAGGCGCGGCAGCTGATGCCATCGTTGAGCCAATCGCAAAGCCAGCCACGCGCAAGGCTGCTAACGACGCCTAATGAACGACTTTGAAGACGGCGAGGGTGAGCCTCGCCGTCGCAAAAGCCGGGGGAATAAACCAAAGTTTGGTTCAAATGCAGACAGGTTTGCGCCCAAAGAGCCTGGCAGTCTCGACCTTGACGGCGCACGTGAGGCTGCACTTGCAATTTTGACCCGAACGTCAAAGTCTGTGCACGAGCTTGAACAAGCGCTCATCAAAAAGGGCGCAACTGTCGAAGTTGCCAATGCTGTTGTTCAACGCTTTATCGATGTTGAACTTCTTGATGACTCAAAACTCGCTCGTGGCATTGTTAACACCCGCGTCGCGATGAAAGGCGAATCAGCCAGAGCCATTAGGCGTGAGCTTGATAAGCGAGGGCTTTCGGGCCACGCAGACACCGCTTTGGTTGAGCTTGACCATGACGCTGAGCTCGAAAATGCTATTGGGCTTGCCGTTGCTCGCATGCGTCGCCTCGTTGGTTTAGATCGCGAAACCCGCATGCGTCGCCTGTCGAGTTTTCTGGCACGCAAAGGTTATTCGGGCGATGTGATCGGCCGCGCTATTCGCGAAGCCGAAGCTCAGGCTAAAATTGAGCTCTAATGACAACAACCCAAACTCGCAGCTATGAGGTTCGCACCTACGGCTGCCAAATGAACGTTCACGACTCAGAGCGCCTAACCGGCCTACTTGAGGCTGCTGGCTATGTCGAAGGCGTCGCTGGCGAAGCCGACATCGTCGTTTTCAACACCTGCGCAGTTCGTGAGAACGCCGACAACAAACTTTATGGCAACCTAGGAATCTTGGCTGCTAAAAAGCAAGAGAACCCAAACTTGCAAATCGCCGTCGGTGGTTGCCTCGCTCAAAAAGACCGTGAAACCATTCTCGAAAAAGCGCCTTGGGTTGACGTTGTCTTTGGCACTCACAACATCGGCTCATTGCCTGTGCTTCTTGAGCGCGCGCGTCACAACAAAGAAGCGCAGATCGAAATCGTCGAGGCGCTCGAGACTTTTCCGAGCAACCTCCCAACCAAACGCGACTCGGCTTATTCTGCTTGGGTTTCAATCTCTGTCGGTTGTAACAACACCTGCACGTTCTGCATCGTGCCGAAACTTCGAGGCAAAGAGCGCGATCGTGCGCCTGAAGACATTCTCGCCGAAATCGAAGCGCTAGTTTCACAGGGTGTCATCGAGATCACCTTGCTCGGCCAAAACGTTAATACCTACGGCGTTGAGTTTGGCGACAAGGGCGCGTTCGCCAAGTTGCTTCGCGCTGCTGGCGCTATCAAGGGCATTGAACGCATTCGTTTCACCAGCCCACACCCTGCGGCTTTCACCGATGACGTGATTGACGCCATGGCCGAGACTCCAACCGTGATGCCTCAGCTGCACATGCCTTTGCAATCTGGCAGCGACCGAATTCTTAAAGAGATGAGACGCAGCTACCGCAGCTCGAAGTACCTTGGCATTCTCGACAAGGTTCGCGAGCAGATTCCACACGCCGCAATCTCAACCGACATCATCGTGGGTTTTCCTGGTGAAACCGAAGAAGACTTTCAAGACACCATGCGTGTTGTGCGCGAAGCCCAATTTGCTGTTGCCTACACTTTTCAATATTCAAAGCGCCCTGGCACGCCGGCCGCTGAGTTTGACGACCAGCTCGACAAAGAAGTCGTTCAAGAACGATATGACCGACTCAAAGACCTCGTCAACGATGTCGCCTGGAAAGAAAACCTAAAACTCATCGGCAACACCGTTGAGGTAATGGTTCAGAACCACAGCCGCAAGGGCGACCAGACCAACCGCATGGCCGGTCGAGGCAAGGACAACCGTTTGGTGCACTTCGATGTGCCTGCCGGTGGCGAGGTTCCGCGCCCTGGCGACATGGTCACCGTAACCATCACCGAGGCTGCGCCATATCACCTGTTGGCTGACGACTCGAGCAACTACAGTGTGCGCCGAACTATTGGTGGCGACGCCTTCGAACGCGAAGAAGCTCGCCTTGCAGGCTTGGGCGATGCAGCCTCAGGTTCAGCGTCAAGTGCTGGCGGTGCTGGCTCGGCCGGCAAACGCTCACTAACTCTCTCTGTCAAGAAGTAATCGTCGGTATGCCCCAACTGCCAGAGGGCTTTGACCCCACCAAACTAATCGCCGTTGTCGGCAGCACCGGCACGGGCAAGTCTGAACTTGGCCTCAAGATAGCTGAACACCTCGGTGCGCTTGGGCAGCCAGCTGCAATCATCAACTGCGACTCGATGCAGTTTTATCGAGGCATGAATATCGGCACTGCCAAACTTAGCGTTGAAGAACGCAGGGGAGTGCGCCACGAATTGCTCGATTGGCTTGAGGTTACTGATGACTCGGCCGCGGCTGGCTACCAGGCTGTTGCACGCCCTATGATCGAGCAGCTGCAGAGCGACGGCATCACCCCAATCATGGTCGGTGGTTCAATGCTCTACATTGCGGCGGTTCTCAACACGTTTGAGTTTCCTGGCAACGACGAAGCATATCGCGCGAAGCTCGAAGCTGACCTGATCGAACACGGCCCTTTCGAAATGCACCGACGTCTAGCCGCAGTTGACCCGATTGCCGCAAGCCGCATTATTCCCGAAAACGGCCGCCGCACGGTGCGCGCACTTGAAATCATTCACGTCACTGGCGAGCCGTTTGCCGCCGCGCTGCCCGACGAGGTCGAAAGTTGGCAGCCGCTGACCCAGATTGGGCTCAGCGGCGACCGCGAAGACCTGCGCGCCCGCCTCGAAACACGTGTGCACCTGATGTGGCAAAACGGTTTGCTCGACGAAGTGCGCGAGCTTGAGACAAAAGGCTTGAGAGCGGGCAAAACTGCAAGCCGCGCAATCGGTTATGCCCAAGCGCTAGCTCAACTAGATGGCGAAATGACTGAGGCTGACGCAATCGCCGACACCGTTCGCTTGACTCAAAAGTATGCCCGTCGCCAAATCAGTTGGTTCAAGCGCGACCCGCGAATCAATTGGCTAGATTATGCAGACCCTAATAACTTTGCCAAGGCCCTCGAGTTGCTCGGTTTGGGCTAATAGGCTTGAACTCATGACTACCCTCGCATTCACTAAAGGCCAAGGCACTGGCAACGATTTCGTTTTGGTGCTCGACGCCGAAGGCGAGCTAAGCCTGAGCACAAGCCAGATTGCTCGCATTTGCGACCGGCACTTTGGCATTGGCGCCGATGGATTGATTCGTGTGGTCAAATCGGCAAACCTCGAGGCTGGCGCTGCAAGCCTTGCAGAAGAGCCTCGCGCTGAGTGGTTTATGGACTATTACAACGCCGACGGCAGCATCGCTGAAATGTGCGGCAATGGCGTGCGAGTGTTCGCCCGATACCTCACCGAAAAGGGCCTTGTTAGCCTCGAAGACGGCCAAACTCTTGCTGTTGGCACAAGAGCCGGTGTCAAAGACCTCACCCGCAACCGCGCCGGTTTTGCCGTTGATCTCGGGCGCTGGCGCCTAGCCGAAACCGACGTTTTGGTCAGCGCAAAGAATCTTCACACTGCCCGACCAAGTCAGGGCATCAACGTGGGCAACCCACACCTTGTGGTTGCTTTAGCAAGTTCAGATGAGCTTTCAGCCCTCGACCTAAGCGTTGCGCCAGAGTTGAACCCTGCGCCTCAGGCAGGTGCAAACGTTGAGTTTGTGGTGCCCGCCGACCCGATGGTGCACGAGGGCGTTGGCAGCATCAGCATGCGCGTTCACGAGCGAGGTTCAGGTGAAACCCTCAGCTGTGGCACCGGAATCGTCGCTGCCGCTCTGGCTACGCGTCACTGGGCTGGGCAAGGTGCTCCGAACACCTGGCAAGTTACCGTGCCTGGCGGAACCCTGGGCGTGAGGATGTTTGCAACCGAAGATGGCGAGCACGTAGGCCTCAGCGGTGCAGCCGAGCTTGTTTTTGACGGAGTCTTCGAGCTATAACAGCAACAAGACCACAAAGCCCTAACGTTAGCCGCGGTTTTTAACGCGCAGAACTCTAAACGATTTGGCTGTGTCGACTCTAATCGTCGAATAATTTGCAGGCATCTCTGCTTCAAGCCAGCGGTGAAGCGAATCAGCACCGAGGTTCTTCTGAACCACGAGGAATGCCTCTGCGTCAGCTTCAAGGCGAGGCAACCAAGTCAACAAGATCTCGTGCAAAACGTCTTTTCCAACGCGAATCGGTGGGTTTGACCAGATTCCGTTTAACTTCAAACCTGTCGGAACCTCTTCAGGTCGGCAAACTTTTATGTTCGTGAGCCCGAGTCGAGCGGCGTTCATCCGCGTTAATTCAAGTGAACGGTCATTGACATCAATCGCCCAAATAGTCGCGTGCGGCGAATGAAGCGCCATAGCAAGCGCAATCGCACCCCAGCCACAGCCAACATCAAGCAGATCACCGCTCGGCGGCACTTGGTCTAAGTGTTCGAGCAAAACCTGGGTTCCGGTGTCAATGTGGTCGGGGCTAAAAACGCCACCTGCTGTTGTGACCGAAACTTTTCGTCCGTCGAGTTCAACACTGATCTCTTTGGGGCGAAATTCTGTGTTTGGGGTCTGAGAAAAGTAGTGTTCATCAGACATAGAACATAACTTAGCACCGCTGCGCAAACTAGTGTTAGTTGCATGGGACGTCAAAGAAATGGCCGTGACGCAGAACCCGAAGATTTTGAATCGTCGGATTCCACGGAGTTTGAATCGACCTCGAAGCGAGGCGATGAAGCGAGCGCGCGCGGTGAAGCTGTAATCAACCGAATCTTGGGTCGCGGTGCCCGTGCCGAGGCACTCGGCGCTACAGACACGCACAGCACAAGCACAACC
>CANFKN010000032.1 GCA_947447385.1 Microbacteriaceae bacterium | reverse complement strand
GTTGGCGCCTAACAGCCCAATAAACTTCAAAGGCTCGGCCACATTACTTCGGTATTGTGACCGGGCCTTTTTTGTTGCTTCGCTAAAATAGAAACGTATAACTTGAAACCGCCACAAAAAGATGGAGCCACCATGTCTGAAACCAAACCACGCAGAGTTTTGTTGAAGCTTTCTGGCGAAGCCTTTGGCGGCGGAACCCTGGGCGTTAACCCCGACATCGTTGCCGGCATCGCACGCCAAATCGCTGAGGGCGCTAAGACCGCCGAGGTTGCGATTGTTGTCGGTGGCGGCAACTTCTTCAGAGGCGCTGAACTTTCTCAGCGCGGAATGGACCGCTCACGAGCTGACTACATGGGCATGTTGGGCACAGTTATGAACGCCCTCGCCCTTCAAGACTTCTTAGAGCAGGCAGGCGTTAGCACCCGTGTGCAGTCAGCCATTTCAATGGCTCAGGTGACCGAGCCTTATGTGCCGTTGCGCGCTATTCGCCACCTCGAAAAAGGTCGCGTCGTGATCTTCGGTGCGGGTGCGGGCCTTCCATTCTTCTCAACCGACACAGTTGCTGCTCAGCGCGCACTTGAGATCGGTGCCGACGAGGTTCTTGTTGCCAAGAACGGCGTTGACGGCGTCTATAGCGCAGACCCACGCAAAGACCCAACCGCCGTGAAGCTTGACACTCTGAGCTATCAAGATGCACTTGTGCGTGGCCTCAAAGTTGTCGACGCAACGGCGTTCAGCCTGTGCATGGACAACAAAATGCCGATGCGCGTTTTCGGCATGGATGGCGGCAATATCGCAGCAGCCATTCAAGGTGCAAAGATTGGCACGCTGGTCACGGCCTAGCCGAGACTTGAGTGCAGCGAAACGAACATCCGAGTTTTAAAGTTTTCAAATAGGAGAAAAAATGATCAGTGAGATTCTGGCTACAGCCACAGAAAAAATGGCAAAGGCCGTCGAGGCAGCCAAAGACGACTTCGCAACTGTGCGAACTGGGCGCGCCAACCCGCAGCTTTTTCAGAAGCTGCTCGTTGACTATTACGGCACTCCGACACCAGTCGGTCAGCTAGGTTCGATTCAGAACCCAGAGGCCCGCACAATCGTTATCACCCCTTATGACAAGGGTGCCCTTGCAAGCATTGAAAAAGCGATTCGCGACATGCCAAACCTTGGTGCGAACCCAACCAACGACGGCAACCTGGTTCGAGTTTCACTGCCTGAGCTAACCGAAGAGCGTCGCAAAGAATATGTGAAGCTCGTGAAGACCAAGGCCGAAGACCACCGAGTTTCAGTTCGCAACGTGCGTCGCAAGGCTAAAGACGAGTTCGACGCTTTGAAGAAAGACGGCCTCGCCGGCGATGACGACATCGCACGCGGCGATAAAGAGCTTGAAGCGCTAACTAAGACCTACGTTGACCAAATCGACGAAGCTTTGAAGCGCAAAGAAGCAGAGTTGCTCGAGGTCTAATTGTCAATAACTGAAGCAGCCAAACCCGCAGGCCGCAGCCTGAGCAAGTCGATCATTGTCGGCTTGATTCTTGGCGCTGTCTTTTTGCTCAGCATTCTTCTAATCAAAGAGTTAATGCTTGTGCTTTGCGCTGCCGCGGCTTCAGCAGGTGCTTGGGAGCTTTCAACAGCGCTGCGAATCAAAGGTTGGCGTGTGCCTAGGTTGCCCGCTGTCATCGGTTCAGCTGCCATCATGCCAGCGGCCTATTACTTCGGTGAACTTGGCCAGTGGATTGCCGCCTTCGGCATTGTTTTCGCACTGGTCATTTGGCGCACTTTTGAGCTTTGGTTGCAGCCGAGCATGCCTGACCGCACTTTTCGGCATGCTCTGCGCGACTTTGCTGCAGCAGCCTTCGTCGTAATCTATTTGCCACTCACTACGAGCTTTGTGGTGTTGTTGTTGCGTCGCTCTGAAGATGGTGCCGGCTGGGTTATTGCCTTCATCACCACTGTTGCCATGATTGATACGTTCGGCTATTTGCTCGGCCGTGTCTTCGGCAAACACAAGATGGCTCCTGGAGTCAGCCCAAAGAAGACACTCGAAGGCCTCCTCGCATCGGTTATCGCCGGTTCTATTTCGGCAATTCTCTTCAGTGTTACGCTCCTGCACCAAGAATGGTGGTTCGGCTTGATTTTCGCAGCGTCGTTGCTGGTTGCTGCCGTGTTTGGTGACTTGGCTGAATCGCTGATCAAGCGCGACCTTGGAGTTAAAGACATGAGCTCTTGGTTGCCTGGTCACGGCGGCGTAATGGACCGTCTCGACAGCATCTTGCCTGCAGCGCTCATCACTTATCTTCTATGTGAACTTTTGGCTCGATAAACAAAAACCCGTTGCAAGTGCAGCCAGAATCAAGACCCTAGAAAGAAGCTAGCCATGAGTTATGTTTTCGCCAAAGAAGAGCACGGCCTTGGCTATGCGCCTGGCGAGGTCGATGAGTTCATTGCTATCGCAAGACAACAGTTCGAAGACCCGTCTCAAGCGCTCGTCAGCTCAGTCGCAGCGCGACGCACTGTTTTCTCGTTGGTAAAAGGCGGTTATTCAATCGCTGCCGTTGATTCGGCGATTGACCGACTAGAAGACACTTTTGCTCACAAAGAGATCAAGCGCGAACTTGCCGAAAGCGGCGAATTTGCCTTGGATGACCGCCTCGCACGTTTCACCGACTCACTTCAGGGTCGGCTAAATCGCGCAAAGAAAAAGCGTTTTTCGCATGCAGTCTGGCCGCTTCGTGGTTATTCGATTAAGCAGGTTGACGCATTTTGTCAGAACTTGGAACGATACTTAGTCTCAGGGGCGACAATGACTGCCTCAGAGGTTCGAAATCAGCTTTTCAAAGCTAAACGGGGTGGGTATGCAGAAAATCAAGTTGACGCGTTCTTGGATCGTGCGGTTGAGGTTATTCAACTTAGGCAAGCTCTCGGCAAGTAACAAATCACAAGCCAAGGGTCGCTCGCGCCGAGTCGCCGTTGTCGCCATCGCTTGCGCTGCATTGCTGTTGAGCATCGGCCAGCCTTTAGCAGCCAATGCCAGGGGCGCAGCGAGCGCTAACAACGCCTCTCAGGGCAGTGGGCTAGTGCCGCATCTAAAGCAAACCTCGGCACGCAGTGTCTTGGCTGCGTTGAAGGTAAAGGGCCGTGCGCCAAAAACCGGTTATGCGCGCAGCCGATTCAGCGATGGCTGGGCCAATATCTCAACCTGTTCAACCGGTGGATTGGTTGACGCTCGCAACTACATTTTGAACCGCGATTTGACCCGCAAGACTTATCGCTCGGGCCCAGGTTGCGTCGTTGACACCGGAACTCTTCGTGACCCTTACACCAATCGCACGATTCACTTCGTGAAAGGTGTTGTGACTTCGCTTGCGGTTCAAATCGATCACGTTGTCGCGTTGAGTAACGCTTGGCAGACTGGCGCTGCGCAACTGACAGCAGCCCAAAGATTTGCCCTCTATAACGACCCGAATAACTTGCTTGCCGTTGACGGCCCGACGAACGAATCAAAGAGCGACTCTGACGCAGCAAGTTGGTTGCCGCCAAACAAGTCTTATCGTTGCAAATATGTTGCCAGGCAGATTTTTGTGAAGTTCAAATATCACTTGTGGGTTACCAAAGCCGAGCACGATGCGATGGCTCGCGTTCTAACCAGCTGCCCTTCGCAGAAGCTCCCGACATCTCAAAAGACAGCAAATTTCGTCTATAAAGGCTAAAATTGACCTTTCGGCAAGTTAGGCGAGCGAGGTGACTCATGGGGCGACACGAGGCTGCCAGACCTAACCTAGGTTCACGAATTCGAACTGCCTTTGGTTTGAAGCAAGCTCGACCTTCTGCGCCCCAGATTCAACCTGGCAAACCAGCCAAGACTCGGCGCCGTCGCACCTCTAAGCCAGCGACCGCTTTTGTGTTTGCCGGCTCGCTCCTAATGGTTTCAATAGTTGACCCATACTCGGGCAACATGGTCATGGCCGGAATCATTGATGCCTACGGGCCGAACTCGCCGGGCTACCCGCAAAACTTTTCATTCGCTTCTGCGCAAAAGATCGAGTTCGATCGCGGTGGCTTCAAACTCGTTACAGCCGGCAGCAAGGCTGCGCTTTTCGTGACTCTGGCGGGCAAACCAGACCCTGGCACGGCAAAAGCCTATGCCTACGAATACGTTTCAAAACTCGGATGGAACCAGGCGCAGTATTCGTGCCTTGTTAGCCTCTGGACTCGCGAATCGCAGTGGAACGTGACGGCTTATAACAAGAGTTCTGGCGCATATGGAATTCCTCAAGCCCTACCAGGAATCAAGATGGCCAGCGTAGGCGCAGACTGGCAAACCAACGCCGCAACGCAGATTCGTTGGGGAGTGAACTACATCGATAAGCGTTACGGCACTGCCTGCAGCGCCTTGGCTCACTCTGATGAAATCGGTTGGTACTAATGCCACGAAATAACCGCACGGCGCGCGCTGGCCGAAAGGCAAAGCCGGCTGTGCCTGAGGAAGACCTGAAACTAGAGCTGGTGCGCAGTTCGTTGCGCCGCACTGTTACCCGCCGCGGAGTTGATTACAGCGTTCAGAACGTTTCAGGCAATGCTGAGGGAGAGAAAACTTGGATCTGCCCTCATTGCAACGTAGATATCAAGACCGGCACCGCACACGTAGTTGCGTGGGATGCCGTTCGAGGTGTTGACACCCGACGTCACTTTCACACCCAATGTTTCAACTCTTTTCAAGGGCCACTGCTTTGACAAATCAAATTGATATTCGTTCTTCAGTCGAACTACCAGCAATTCGCGAAGAAATCACCCTCACTACCTCCGACGGCTTGCAACTGGTGGGCGAGCTCGCATTGCCTCAGGGTCGGCCTCCGGTCGCTACTCTGGTAACCCTGCACCCACTGCCAACTCACGGTGGTTTCATGGATTCTCACATTTTGCGCAAGGCTGCCAATCGCCTGCCAGAGCTTGCAGATATCGCCGTGTTGCGCTTCAACACGCGAGGCACCACATCACCGCGCGGCACAAGCCAAGGGGTGTTCGGTGAAGGCGTGACCGAACAGCACGATTTAGAAGCCGCGGTAGCATTTGCGCAGTCGCGCCAGCTGCCTAATCTTTGGCTTGTCGGCTGGTCGTTTGGCACCGAGCTCGCGTTGAAATATGGCGCGAACCAGCCTGTTGTCGGAGCCATTTTGCTATCGCCTCCTCTGCACCGCACGAGTGATGCCGAGCTAGCTAGCTGGATTGGCAGTTCTAAAACGTTGGCCGCGTTGGTTCCTGAGCACGATGATTATTTGAAACCTGAAGAAGCTGCAAAACGTTTCTCGATGTTGCCTAACCTAAAGCTCATCGGTGTCGAAGGTGCTAAACACCTTTGGGTTGGCGAGGTTGCAACCACGCGCGTTTTGAACGAAATTGTCGAGTTGGTTAATCCGGGCAAATCGCCGCTACCAACAGTCTGGCCTTCACAGGGCTGAGGGCTTGCGTCTGGCCTTCAGAGAGCTGAAGGCTCTCAGAGCGGGCTTAGAGCTCGTTTTGGCGCTTGATCCAAACTTGCTTGATGATCATCGAGATGGCCGCGGTTGCCGGAATCGAAACGAGAGCGCCTAAAAGACCAAGCAAGGTTCCGCCTGCAAGTGCACCAATCATCACAGCTGCACCAGGCACTTTCACGGCCTTTTTCATCACTCGTGGTGTGACAACATATGCCTCAACCTGCATGTAGATCAGATAGAAAATCGCAACGCCAAGGGCAGCGCTGGGCGACACCATCAAAGCGACCAAGATTACAACCGCAGAGTTCACCATTGAGCCAATCATCGGCACCAAAACCAGCAAGAACGAAAGAACTGCTAGAACCACGGCATATGGCACGTTGAAAATCGACATTACGATAAAGCCCAAGATTGCGTTAAGTGCAGCAATTGAAACTTGACCGATTACATAGCGGCCAATCGAATCGGCGATGACCTCAGAGAAACCAATAAAAGTTTCACGCTTGCTTGCTGCAACCAGTGAGTAGGTGAAGCGTTTGAAGCTAGTTAGCGAGGCCATGAAATAGAGGCTGAGAATCAAGATGGTCAGCCCGGCAAAGAATCCGTTGAAAACTGCCATGCTGACCTGAACGACGCCGCCCAGCATTGTCGGCCAGTTGTTTGAGTTGCTTAGAAAATCACCAACATTTGTCAGGCCGTGGGTGATTGACCCGCTTAGTGCGACGTCAAGCGAGTGAATCCAATCAATCTTCAAGACATTGTTCAGAATCTCTGGCGCATTGCTAAACAATAGGGTTCCCTGCGAAATTATCGTGGGTATCAAGAGCGCGATGAGGCCGCCAAAACTACCGAATATCGCAATGACCACAATGAAGATCGCCAAGCCACGAGGCACTTTGCGTTTCTCTAAGAAGGAAACAACCGGGTCAAGGCCGAGTGTGATGAAAATAGCCGCCGAAACGTAGGTAATGATTGTGGCAATTGCTGCCAATGCGTTGCCGATCAGAACTGCTGTTAGAACGCCTAGGCCTGCCAGCAATCCAAACTGATAGGCGTTGCCGATTTTGATTGGGCTGGGCTTTTGCATCATGGCGCCTTACTTTTTTGAATTCAATGTGGCTTGCGAAGCTGCGACTAGCTGGGCAAGATTATCGATGTATCTAGTCACTGCCTCGCGCTCGGTTTGGTAATCAGCCAATTGATCCAGCGCATCGCGTTGGGTGCGGCTTGCCTCGAGACGAGCCTCGCTGGTCAAAACTCTAGCCTCGGCCTGTGCGGCAGCAACGATAGCTTCGGCCTGGGCTTTGGCAGAGTCACGGCTAGCCTTATTGACTGACTTAGCTGCCGCCTCAAGGGTTTCAGCTTCTAGCCTGGCAGTATTAGCTCTGCTCAAAGCCAAGGCGAGCTGGGCGTTAGCGTCATCTAAGTATTTCTGGGTGGTTGCAACAGCCTCTTGGTGTTTCTTCAAATAATCGGCCTCAGCTTCAGCGCGACGAGCTGTCAGCTCAAGTTCGAGGTCGATTCGAGCCTGCTCGGCAACGAGTTCAGCAGCTCGCTGCATGTCGAGCTCGCGGGTGTTGTCGCGCTGAGCAACCAACTTGCGTTCGGCAAGTTCGCGCTCGACGTTGGTCTTTAGGGTTTCAGTTTGACGTTTCACGTTAGACCTGAGTTTGGCAACTTCGGTTGCAATAGCTCCACGTGTCACGCGCGCTTCTTGGGTGGCCTCTTCGGTAATTCGAACAGCTTCAGAGCGAGCCTCTGAGGTGATTTGATCGGCTTCAGATCTAGCTGCCGAAATGAGGCGATCGGCGCGCTTTTGGGCTTCAGCAATTAGAGCGTCGTAATAACCCTTAGCCTCGTTTTTCAAGTCGTCAGCTTCAAGGTTGGCGTTGTGAATGATCTGGTCGCGGTGCAGGTCACCTTCGGCAGTCATGCGAATGGCCTGCTCTTCAGCAGTGCTCAAAATCAGAGCAGCTCTTGCGCCCACACCGGCATAACTTGGCTCGCCAACTTCGGCCAGTTGCTTGGCTTGCTCTTCGATGAGCTTGTTCGCGTCACGCAGTTCTGTTGCAAGCTGGGTGTTAAGGGCTGAGAGCTGCAAAAGCTCTTTGCGAAGGTCAAGAATCGCGTCATCGACGGCGGCGCGGTCGTAGCCACGCAGTGCTACCGCAAAGGTGTTCTCATCGGCACTCAAGAGCGGCCTCCTAGGCACTTCGGTAGAATGAAAGACTGAATACCTCAAGTTTACTGGGATTGGATTTTGCATGCGATTTTTGACCGCTGGGCTGCTGTTTGTGGCGTCTATCGTGCTGGTCATTCTTGGCATCGGTGAACGCACTATTTGGTCTGACCCAAATCAACACGTCGTTGAGCTCAAAGCCGATCAGAGCGTGCCCTACTACGTGATTCCTAGCTCAGCTCTGACTCATTTCGCTGGCACGCCGACAATCACAGTCAAGGGTGACGGAAAAGTCTTTGCGGCAAGCGGGCGTGAATCAGACATCGATGCCTGGCTAGCAAACGAATCAAATGCACTCTTGACATTTGGTGGAGCTAAGAACGCCACAGTAATCGAAGAGCGCACCGGCATCGTTTCTGGCCTCAAGCCGGTAGGTTCTGACCTTTGGCGCACTGAGACCTCTGGCGCAGGCAGAGTTCGTCTAATCAATCTCGACACAGCCGAAGAGAATGCAGTTTTGGTTGCTCGCGACGGCGTCAAGTCGGCTCCCGGTGACATTCGCATCGTTTGGCAAATCAACGCAGATCAGACTGTTTCTAACTATTTGCTCATCGCTGGCGGTGTGTGTTTAGTGCTTGCGCTGATCTCGAACTTCTATTCGATCATCAGGCTTAGGCGCGAACGTCGCCCTCGTCGCAAACTTCCAAAGGCCCCCCAAGGCCCTAAGTACCGCCCAAAGCGCAAAAATAGTTATGCGCCACCTCGCGGGCGCCGCTCAGCTCGCAACCTCTTCGTGGCGCTTCCATCCGCGATTTTGACCGTAGCCTTGTTAAGCGGTTGCTCATTCAACACCTATCTGTTTTCGGGCCAAAGTACCGAAACACCGTCGGCCACACCAACTGCTGACAATGCTCAACCTCCCGTAACTTTGCTCGGTGGTCAGATCAAGCGCATTCTTGGTGAAACCGCCTATGCTGCCAAGATGGCAGACACCGGTGTTGACCGGCACATCATTAATGAACGCTTTGCAGGGCCAGCGCTTGAGATTCGCACGGTTCACTACTATTTGCAGTCGCGCAAAAAAGGCATTGCCAACTTGACCCCAATTTCTGCTTCGGCAAAGATTCTTTTGCCCGCAGCCGAGAAGAGCTGGCCAAGAACCTTTATGGCTGTTACCAAAACAGGCAATTCTTCTGTGGCACCGCAAATGCTGGTGTTTCAACAAGAAACGCCGCGTAGCAACTACAAGGTTTGGTACACCATCGAGTTGCACGAAAAAACTCCCGCCGTTGCCTCTGCAACAATCGGCGCAATTCAGACCGCACCCGACTCTGGTTTCTTGGTCAAGAAGCCAAATGAAATCGTCGATGGTTATGGCGACCTGATCAATAATCCGCTTTCTAGCCTGGCGATCAATGACTTTGACGTCTCTGCCGACGACTTCTATCAGGGAATCGTGAAGAGCCAGGCGACAAACGTGGCAAGTCTCAAGGCTGGCAAAATCGTTTTCAACCATGTTCTGGGTTCACCGAACATCCTCGGCTTGAACACCATGAGCAACGGCGCCCTCGTTGCGCTTTATATGAAAGATGTCACGGTCACCAAGCCCAAGAAATCAACTCAAGCCATTGTCGTTGGTGGTCTTGAAAAGGTCTTGCTCGGCAAAGCTGGCAGCACGACCGGCATCTCGACAACCTATGGCGACATGATGCTTTTCTTTGTTCCAAACACTAACGGCGGTCGCATTCGATTGCTGGGATACTCCTTCGGCCTCGTGCAAGTAAAGGCATTAAAGTGACGAATAACGACGCTTTTTTTCGAGCAAACTTAGCTGGCGCTGTTGACCTTTCGGCTCTAAAGAACCGAGCCGAATCACAGAGTGCTTCAAGCGCGGCAACCAGCACTGGCGCTCCTGAAATATCCACCGAGCCATCAGGTGAATCTGGCAACTTTGAACTTGCCAGTTTGGTCAATGAGCTGACCACATTCAATTTGCGCAGTTTTATGGCCATTTCAAACTCGGTGCCGGTCTTGGTGGAGTTTTATACGACTCGTAGCGAGCACAGTCGAGATCTGAGCATGAAGCTTGCTCGCTTGGTGCGAAGTGCTGAGGGCCGAATTGTTTTGGTTCGAGCAGACGCTGACAGCAGCCCAGAATTGGTGAAGGCATTTGAGGTGCAAGCATTGCCCTCAGTTCACGTCATTCTCAAAGGCCAGCCGGTAGCTCTGTTCACCTCTGACCAGCCCGAAGAAGCCATTACCGAAGTTCTAACCAAGGTCATGTTTGCAGCCGGGCAGAATGGCATGAACGGCACGGTTACTGTGACCGAGAGCCCCGAAGAGGCAGCCAACGATCAGCCTCCGGTTTCACCAAAACACATCGCTGGAATAACCGCCTTGAACGCCGGTGACCTAGCGCTGGCTGAAAAAGAGTTCGCGGCGGTTTTGGCTGATAGTCCGGCAGATGTTGTCGCCGCCGAAGCGCTTGCGCAGATTCGATTGCAGATTCGACTTGAAGACGTTGATTTTGAAGCTGTTTTGGCGAGCGAGCCGGCAAGCCTCGAAGAGACTCTTTTGAAAGCAGACTGTGTGCTTGCAACAGGCGAAATCGATGTGGCGTTTGGTTTGATTCTCGATCGTTTTGCTACCGAGTTTGGCGAGCGCGACGCACTGCGCCAGCGATTGCTCGAACTTTTCACGGCCGTTGGTGCAGGTGAAGCGGTTGCTAATGCCCGCAAAAAGCTCACAATGCTGATGTATTAATTAGCTGGTTTGAACCAAACCGAACCTAGTGGCGGAACCGTGATGTTCGCCGAGAACGGCTGACCATGTGAGCCGTCGCCGTTTGCGACGATTTTTCCGCCGTTGCCAACGCCACTGCCACCAAATTCGGTTGCATCGGTGTTCAAAATCTCAACCCAGTCGCCCTTGATCGGGAGGCCCAAAGTGAAGTTTTCGTGCGGGTGCCCAGCGAAGTTAAT
>CANFKN010000031.1 GCA_947447385.1 Microbacteriaceae bacterium | reverse complement strand
TCGATATGTCAACCAAATATAAAGAAACTTCTATGGGTGGTTTGGCTGTCAACGTGGTTGAGTGTTAGCGACTAAAAAGCCAGAACGCAAATGACCTTTATTAGGCTTAGTTCATGACCAATCCAGAACCTACCAAAGCAATGTTGATCGCTCATTTTGAGAGTCGTTTGGCTTTTGAAACCGATCCTTCTGATGTTCATAAAGATATTGAGAATGCACGGCGGTTTGCACTTGTGGATGTAAGGGGCGACTCATCTTGGCAGCAAGGCCACGCCGTTGGTGCAATTCACATGCACCACAGCGAGATTATGGAGCGTGCACCCAAAGAGATTCCGCTTGATACGCCAATCGTTGTTTACTGCTGGGGCCCTGGTTGCAACGGTGCGCAACGAGGGGCATTGCACTTTGCGAGACTCGGCTACCAGGTTAAAGAGATGATTGGTGGCTTTGAATATTGGGCTCGCGAGGGGTATCCCATTGAAAATGCCGCTGGGCGAATATATCGCGACAAAGACCCACTTACGATTCCTATCGACACAGTCACCTGTGACTGTTAGCTTGCAAGCAGCGAGGAGGTCTCGGCTATGCTAATCGCCGGTTTAGACCTTGCAGCCGAGCCAAAGGGCTCGGCGCTCGCCGTTTTAGACTGGGCGCAAAACCGAGTGAAGCTAGTCAGCCTTAAGGTTTCAGTTTCTGACGATGCAGTAGTCGAGCTTGCTCCCAACATTGCGAAACTTGGCATTGACTGCGCTCTGGGTTGGCCAATCGATTTCGTCGATTTCGTTAAAAGTTATTCAAACAAAAGCCTTGCGGGCCTCGCCTTTGACGGCGGCATCGATTGGCGTCGAAACCTTGCCTATCGTGAAACTGATCGAGAGGTGCACCGCGTCACGGGCCGATGGCCTTTGAGCGTTTCGACCGATCGCCTTGGCATGACGGCAATGCGTTGTGCGGGGTTGCTGTCAAAACTTCAAGAGGCAGGCGAACAGATAGACAGGTCTGGGCGGGGCAAAGTGGTTGAGGTCTACCCAGCCGGTTCTATGCGCATTTGGGGTTTGAACGCGGCCAGTTATCGCAGTTCGCCCGAAGCGCGCAAAGAGCTAATTACCCGGTTTCGAGCGACAACGCACTGGCTAGACCTGGCAGGTTTTGAAACTCTCATGGCCCAATCTTGCGATGCTTTTGACGCCGTGATTGCTGCCCTTGCGGCTGGGTCGGCAGCCCTCGGTCTTTCAACAGCAGCGCCCGAAACTTTGTTGAAGCAAGCTCAAATCGAAGGGTGGCTGGCCTTGCCACAAAGCACACTTGCCGAGCTCGGGCAAACTGCACCGAGCAGCCCTTACCTGAGTGGCACAAACCCAAGCGCCACAAAATCTAGCGCCACAAAATCTAGCGACCGAGGCGGCACCGCGTGAACACTTTTGAGCGAATCGTCGTTGTAGCTTTTGACCAGCTCAGCTTCGAACACGGGGCGATGGCTTCGGCAAACCCGATAAGCGACCTAATAGTTTTGATTGAATCGCAGCGCATGCTCTCGGGTCGCAACTGGCACCCCGAGAGGCTCTTCTTTATGGTCTCGAGCGCAAGGCACTTTGCCGCCGAGGCACGCGTGCGCGGCTTCACGGTCGTTTATCGGCAGGCTGCTTCGACGCCGGAGGGCATCCGTGCGATTTGGGCTGAGCATGGTCAGCTGCCAACCATTGCGACTGCGCCTGCGTCGTTCGGCCAGGCACGCCAGTTTGACGAACTCGGCATCAAAACGGTTGAGACCGATTTCTTTTTGACTCCGCGACGACTGTTTTCGAGTTGGGCAGAGGCGCAAAAAACTTTTGTGATGGAGAACTTCTATCGCCTGCAGCGGGTGCGCCTAGGCCTTTTGGTTGAGGGTGACAAGCCGGTCGAGGGGCGTTGGAACTTCGACGAAGACAACCGCTTGCCGCCACCCAAAAACTATGTTTGGCCGCCGCGATTGACTCACGAGCGCGACGAGATTGACGCCGAGGCCGCCGCGCAACTTGGGCACAGCGCAACCGACCTTTGGGCAACCACACGGGCCGGCGCACTGAGGGCGCTCGACCACTTTATTGAACACAACTTGGCTGGCTTTGGGCCGTTAGAAGACGCCTCGACGAACGACGATTGGTCGCTTCACCACTCGCTTTTGAGCCCATATTTGAACGTCGGGCTATTGCACGCTCGGGAGGTCGTCGATGCTGCGGTGGCGGCCTACTCTCGTGGCGATGCGCCGATTCAATCGGTCGAAGCTTTCGTGCGTCAAATTATCGGATGGCGCGAGTATATCAACGGAATGTATTGGTTTCTGGGGGAGGGTTATGAGCGGGGCAATGGCCTCGGTGCCGCGCGAAAGCTCCTGCCGGTTTTCACAAAGTCATACCAGACGAAAATGAACTGTGTGTCGTCGGTGGTGTCTGACGTTGAAAAACGTGCTTGGGTGCACCATATTCCTCGGCTCATGATTCTAAGCAACCTAGCGCTTTTGACATCGACCAACCCTCAAGAATTTCTCGATTGGATGCGCGAAAACTTCATCGATGCGAGCCAGTGGGTGATGGTGCCTAACGTGATTGGCATGGGTGTTCACGCCGACGGCGGCCGTTTGATGACCAAACCTTACGCCGCTGGCGGTGCCTACATAAGTCGCATGACTCAATACTGCAAGGGTTGCACTTATAACCCCAAGCTGCGAGTTGGCGATGATGCCTGCCCATTCACAACGCTCTATTGGGATTTTCTCGATCGCCACCGCGAAACTTTCGCAAAGAACCACAGAATGGGTCAGCAACTCATGGGCTTGAATCGCTTGAGCGACCTACCTGAACTTCGCGAGCGCGCCATTGAGGTTCTAGACGGGCTTGAGCAAGGCGTGATTTAGCTCTTGGGCAGAAGTTGCCCAAGTTCGCGAATTTCTAGGGCGTCGACGCCGCAGCATCCGCCGACAAATGTGAGACCCAACGACGACCAAGTTGGCCAGAAACTAGCAAGATTGTGAGCCTGAGGTGAATCCCATTGGCCGAGCTTCGCGTTCCAGCCGCCACCGTGATTTGGGTAAACCGCTATAGCCGCGGTGCTTAACGATTGTGCCAGAGTCACCACGTCAACTACCAGGTCAGGCCTGATGCAGTTGAACCCAACCACTTGGAGGTTGGGAATTTCATTTATGACCTCAATCGCGTCGCTGATTTTGTCACCCGACCAAAGGTGTTCAGCATCTTTCACTGTGAATGAGAACCACACCGGCAGCATGCAATCGGCCAGAGCTCTAGCCAGTGCTTTAACCTCGGTTAGGTCTGGAATCGTCTCGGCCAAAAGAATGTCTGGCCCGGCCTCTTGCAGAATTTCAATTCGCTGTCGGTGAAAGTTAAAAAGTGCCTCTTCACTGACGCCGTAGTTGCCACGATATTCTGAACCGTCATGCAAAGTCGCGCCATAGGGCCCGATGCTCGCAGCAACCTTGGCATCGCTGCCTGCGACTGCCTCGCGGGCAGCGAAAACCGAGGAGCGAAGTGCTTGATCGGCAGCTGACTCGTCAAGGGCCGCAGCAAGGAAGCCGCTGCGAGAAATCTGATAGCTCGAAGTGATGATAACTCTGGCACCTGCATCAACAAAGTTTCGGTGAGCCTCGACAATGAGTGCAGGTTCTTGCAAGAGAGCGTGGGCTGTCCAGAGCGGTCCGTCAAAAACCGCACCCAAACGTTCAAGTTCGGTTGAAAGCCCGCCATCGATTAGTTGCGTCATGGCGAAACCTTTCTCTCACAGACCATTTGACCTGAGATGCATTAAGGATGCCATCTGAGAACTGAACTAGCAAAATGTGCGTGACGAAATGTTTCAAATCGTTTTTGAATAACAAGAAATCACGTGAAGACTTAGAAGAAGAAAAATCTGAAAGGTTTCTATCTTGTTGAATCGCAAACTTGCATTGACGGCTGCCCTTGCAGCTGCGACCCTTGCTCTCGCCGGCTGTAGCGTGGGCGGCAATACTTCTACGCCAACCAACTCTGGTGCGATTGCTATTGACCAGGCCGCTGTTGATCTTTTGCCGGCAGCCATCAAAGAGCGCGGCACTCTCGTTATCGGCGCGGGCAACGACTATGCCCCGAATGAATATGCCGATGAATCAGGCAACCCAGCAGGTTGGGGCATCGAGGTTGCCCAAGCCATTGCTGCAAAACTTGGTCTAACCGCCCAGCTCGAAGTTGCCGACTTCGACAAGATCATTCCAAGCGTTCTCGCAGGTAGCTACGACTTTGGTGAATACTCGTTCACCGACAACGCAGAGCGTGAGCAACAGGTTGATTTCATCAACTATTACAACGCTGGAATTCAGTGGATCAGCGGCGCAGGCAAAACTGTTGACCCAAACAATGCATGTGGTTTGAAAGTGGCGGTTTATGCAACTAGCTACCAAGACACCGACGAGATTCCGGCAAAGTCTGATGCTTGCGTTGCCGCTGGCAAACCAGCAATTGAAGTTCTAAAGTTTGACGGCCAAGAGGGCGCGACCAACTCAGTGGCACTCGGCCAAGCCGATGCAACCTCAACTGACTCACCGATTGCTTTCGCAGCCATCAAGGCAAGCAACGGCAAGCTTCAGGCTGCCGGCGAAAGTTTCGAAGTTGCCCCATATGGCCTCCCGATTGCAAAAAACTCTGAAGTAACCCCTGCGATTCAGAAAGCTTTGCAGTCGTTGATTGATGACGGCACCTATCTTGCAATTCTGAAAAAGTATGGCGTCGAGAGTGGCGCTGTCACCGAAGCGACCATCAATGCCGGAGCGAACTGATAGTTTTTGGCAAGAAAAAGGTTTAGTCAACAGAAGGCCTCAGAACAGGGGCCTTCTGTTGTCGTTTTTGCTGCAATAAAGGCAAAGAAACTTAGGCACCCGGTTCGCTCAATAATCGCAACCGCGCTCATTCTTATTGGCCTGGTTGTCGCCGTTGATGCTGCGTTTCGCCCTGCTTATGACTGGCCCGCTGTCGCTAAATATTTATTCGATCACCGAGTTCTCGAAGCGCTAGTAAACACCGTTCAGCTCACGATTTTTTCGATGCTGATAGCCATTGTTTTAGGAGCACTACTCGCGGTCATGCGACTGTCTGAAAATGGTGTTTTAAGAAATTTAGCTTGGCTCTATCTTTGGATTTTCAGAGGAACTCCTGTTTATGTTCAGCTGGTGTTTTGGGGCTTGCTTGCAGTGATTTATCAGAACATCAGCGTGGGCCTACCGTTTGCTGAACCCATTTTCTCTTGGCAAACCAAGGCCGCTTTGAACGCTTTTGTGTTGGCAATCATTGGGCTTGCTCTCAACGAAGCGGCTTATATGGCCGAGATTGTGCGCGCTGGACTGTTGTCGGTTGACCGCGGGCAAGAAGAAGCTGCAACTGCCCTTGGGATGTCTTGGTGGCAAACCATTCGCACGATTATTTTGCCTCAAGCAATGAAAGTGATTATTCCGCCAACCGGCAACGAGATAATCTCAATGCTCAAGACGACCTCTCTGGTCACAGCCGTGCCCTACAGTTTCGATCTCTATGCCCGCACCCACGACATTGCCGCCGAAACTTTTAACCCGATTCCTCTTCTTATCGTTGCAAGTTTTTGGTACCTCGCCGTCACCACACTACTGATGATTGCGCAGCATTTTATCGAGAAACGATTTGGCAGATTTGAGAGCTATGCCAAAGCCAAGAACTCACGCTACAAGCGCAGCCGAGGGGTGAACTAATGAGCGAACCTATGGTCAAAATTGACTCGGTCTATAAGAAATTCGGCTCCAACCTAGTGCTCAACGGCATTTCTGTCGAAGTAAAGCGCGGCGAGGTGCTTTGCATCATCGGGCCTTCTGGCTCAGGAAAATCTACTTTGTTGCGGTGCATTAACCACCTTGAGACCATCAGCGCCGGGCGCATTTTTGTAGATGCGAATCTGATCGGATACCGCCAGTCTGGCGAGTCGCTCTATGAGCTGCACCCTCGCGATGCCGCAAAACAACGTCGCGAAATCGGAATGGTTTTTCAGAACTTTAATCTCTTCGCGCACCTAACGGTTCTTGAAAACGTGATTCAAGCACCACTCACCGTTGGCAAAGTCGCTAGAGCCCTTGCCATTGAAGAGGCTAAAGAATTGATTGCCCGAGTGGGGCTAACCGCCAAGCTAGATAGTTACCCTGCAGAACTCTCTGGTGGGCAGCAGCAGCGCGTTGCGATTGCGCGTGCTTTGGCTATGAAGCCGAAGTTGATGCTATTTGATGAACCCACTTCGGCCTTAGACCCTGAACTCGTTGGCGAGGTTTTAGATGTGATTCGTGATTTGGCTGACTCTGGCATGACGATGATTGTGGTGACCCACGAAATAGGCTTTGCCCGAGAGGTTGGCGATTCACTCATTTTTATGGATGCCGGTGAAATCGTTGAAGCTGGTTCGCCGCGCGATGTTCTTTTGAGCCCACAGCAAGCCCGCACTCAAGAATTTTTGTCGAAAGTGCTTTAGAGGCGCCTCGTTAAAAAAGTTTGGCCGGCATCGCGAACGACACCGGCCAAACCCTCGAAACGTTTTCTATTCGTGCTTGCCTGTCACTGCGTAGTTCTCTTCTGGTGAGAGCACTAGGCGGTGGCGACCCCAGACTGCAAAGATTGCGAGCATCACGACATAGACGATGATGATTGCATAAATTGCAGGCAAGAAGGTCGGGTTCAACAAGAAGCCAACGAACGCCAAGAACGCGATGATGCCCGCAATGACAGCGCCGGTGACACCCCAAGGTGACTTGAATGGGCGGTCAAGGTTTGGGAACTTTTTGCGAAGAATGACGTATGAAATCATCTGCATTAGGTAGGCCAACATTGCACCCCATACAGCGATGTTCAGAACAATCGCACCAGCAGTTGAGCCAGCGCCACCAGCCTGGTCAATCACAACAAGTGCGATGTAACCGATGACTGCACCAACCACCATGGCAACCCAAGGAGTCTTGCTCTTGCCAGTAAGTGAAAGCACCTTAGGGTAGTAGCCTGCGCGTGAGAGTGAGTACATGTTGCGGCCATAGGCGAACATGATGCCCTGAAGCGATGCCAACAAACCGATCAACGCGAAGATGCTCAGAACAGCCGCCCATCCGTCGCCAACAACAGCTCTAAAGCCGTCGAGAAGAGGTTCGCCAGCTGCGCCGGTTGCCTCTGCACCGATGATGCCGGTGTTAGCAAACATCACCAAGATGCCAGTAACAATGAGGGTGCCGCGAGCCCAGAAACCAGCTTTTGGAATGTGCGTCGATGGGTCGTGAGCTTCTTCAGCTGCAAGAGGCAGCTCTTCGATGCCGAGGAACAACCAAACGCCAAATGGAATCGCATAGAGAATGCCCATGATGCCGTGAGGCAAGAAGGTGGTCTGACCTTCGTCAGGAGCGATGTTCCAGAGCGAGTCGAAGCTGAACTTGCCAGAAGCGAAGACGACGATTGCGAAGACCAACAAGATTGCGATTGAGATGAACGAAACCCAAATCGAGAACTTGAACGAAATGTGTGAGCCAGCTGAGTTCAAGAGAATGAATGCTGCATAAAGCACGATCCACCAGATCCAGGTTGGCATTGAGAAGTGCAGCAACTCAGATGTCACTGCGTCTGCGTAGCCTGCCGAGAAATAAACGATTACTGCGGTGGTCGCAACATATTCGATTGTCTCTGCAAGACCGGTAACGAAGCCACCCAACGGGCCCATTGCCTTGCGTCCGAATGAATAAGCGCCACCTGAGTGAGGCATGGCTGCTGCCATTTCACCAATAGCAAACATCATGCCGTAATACATAACTACCAAAATGCCGAAGGCGATTAGGAGGCCACCAAAACCGCCAGATGCAACGCCAAAGTTCCAACCTGAGAAGTCACCAGAAATAACCGCGGCAACAGCTAGGCCCCAGAGGCCCCAGATGCCGGCGCTGCGCTTGAGTTCGCGCTTCTTAAAATAGTCTTTTTCTTGGGTGTTGTAGGTAACACCTGAAACCTTTAGTTTGTCATCTGACATGTTGCCCTTTTTCCTTTTCTGCTGGGTCGTCTTTGGCCCGCGCGCGATGTAGTAATGGGATGGTGCTTGAGAGCCTAGACCCTCGAATGGTTGTTTTTTGAATCTTTAGATTACGTTTTTGCAACATTTTGGCTGTTGCTGTGACGATTGTGTTACAGACAATGGCGACACGTCGGCTAAGTTGACAAACCCCTTATTCGTGGTGTTTTCTAAAGGTTGAGAAACCAACCTCAAGGTGGAGGAATCACAATGACAACTAATAAAGGTTTAATCACAGCTGACCAACTCAAGTCGCTAGTAGCCTCAGGCGAAATCGACACAGTAGTGGTCGCATTCACCGACGTGCAGGGCCGCCTAGTTGGCAAGCGCGTCGCAGCACGACTTTTTATTGAAGACATCATGGATCACGGCGCTGAGTGCTGCAACTATTTGCTGACAGTTGACGTTGAGAACAACACAATCGACGGATACTCTTTTGCCTCTTGGGACAAAGGCTATAACGACATGGCAATGGTGCCAGACATGTCAACCCTGCGCATGATTCCATGGCTACCTGGCAGCGTGATGGTCATCGCTGACATCACCACAACCACCCACGAACCAGTTTCGATTTCACCTCGATCAGTTCTTCGCGCACAAATCGCCCGATTGGCCGAAATGGGCCTCGAGCCATTCGTTGGCACCGAACTAGAGTTCATCCTCTTTGATGAGACATATCGTGGCGCATGGGCGAAGGGCTATGACAACCTAAAGGCCAGCACCGACTACAACGTCGACTATGACCTCTTGGCATCAACTCGCGTCGAGCCGCTGCTGCGCGACATTAGAAACTCGATGGATGCCGCCGGCATGTATTGCGAAGGCGTCAAAGGCGAGTGCAACTTTGGTCAGCAAGAAATCGCGTTTCGCTATGACCGCGCTCTAGCAACCTGCGACAACCACTCTATATATAAGAGTGGCGCCAAGATGATTGCCGACAAGCACGAAAAAGCTATTACCTTTATGGCTAAGTTCAACGAGCGTGAAGGCAACTCTTGCCACATTCACATCTCGCTTCGTGACATGGCTGGGGGCGCGGTGTTTGCCGACAAATCTGACCCAAACGGCATGTCAAAGATGTTCAAGCACTTCTTGGCCGGTCAGATCAAAGCCATGCGTGAGTTCACCCTGCTCTTTGCGCCAAACATCAACTCATATAAGCGTTACGTTGAAGGCAGCTTCGCGCCAACCGCAGTGGCTTGGGGTCTAGACAACCGCACGCTCAGCCTGCGCGTCGTTGGCCACGGCCATGGCATGCGCGTTGAACACCGCGTGCCGGGTGGCGACGTGAACCAATACCTTGCAGTGTCGGGTTTGATCGCTGCCGGCATCTATGGCATTGAAAATGAGCTTGAGCTCGAAGAGATGACTTCGGGCAACGCCTACACCGCCGATAAGCCGCACGTGCCTGCCACTTTGCGCGAAGCCGCTGATCTGTTTGAAAACTCTGCAATCGCCAAGGCTGCATTCGGTGAAGAAGTCGTGAAGCACTACGTTCACAGCGCCCGCGTTGAAGTCGCAGCCTATGACCGAGCAATCACCGACTGGGAGCGAGTGCGTGGTTTTGAGCGCCTCTAAAAAACCGCTGATTGGCCTGACAACTTATCGACAACCCGCGCAAACCGGCGTCTGGAAAGTCGAGGCTTCGTTTTTGCCAGCCGAATATTTTGACTCGGTGAATCGTGCCGGTGGCACGGCCATTCTGTTACCACCGCAAGAGCTCACAGCTGAAGACGCTAAGGCGATCATTGCTGGGCTCGACGGGCTTGTGGTTTGCGGTGGTCGCGACGTCGATGCATCTCTATATGGGCAGGTTGCTGGCGAGTTCACCGATGCACCCGACACGACTCGCGACGCATTCGAGTTGGCTCTTTATTCAGCCGCCATCGAAACCGGTTTGCCATTTTTAGGCATCTGCCGCGGCCAGCAGGTTTTGAACGTTCACCAGGGCGGAACCCTCATTCAACACCTGCCAGACGTTGTGGGCAGCAATAAATATCAGCTCGGCAACGCGCAGTTCACCATCGCCGATATCAACGTGGATGCCGGCAGCTTGCTCAGCAAAGCTCTCGACGGCGATGCCAAAGTTTCTGGCGCGCTGTATCACCACCAGGCTATCGACCAGGTGGGCAAAGATCTCAAGGTGGTAGCTCGCAGCGAAGACAACATTGTTGAAGCGGTCGAGCTTGAAGGCTATGGCTTTGGCTTAGCCGTGCAGTGGCACCCAGAGCACACACCAGAAGACAACCGCATTTTTGAGGCACTGGTTTCGGCTGCCTCTGAATATTCGGCTACCTCTGAACATAGGAGCAAGCGATGAGCTACACACTCATTAACCCAGCAACCGAAGAAGCGATGGAGGTCATTGAGCACCTCACTGCTGAAGAAACCGATGTTGCAATCGCCAAAGCTAAAGTTGCTCAAAAGAAGTGGGCGGCGCTAAACCCGGCCGACCGCGCCAAGATCTTGCGCGATTTTGCGGCAGGGGTTGACGCCAACATCGAAGCGCTGGCTCAGCTAGAGGTGCGCAACTCAGGCCACCCGGTAGGGCAGGCTCGGTGGGAGGCCAACCACGTTCGCAACGTGTTGGAGTATTACTCAGCTTCACCTGAGCGTTTGCTCGGCAAGCAGATTCCGGTTGCCGGCGGCATCGACATCACCTTCAACGAACCACTCGGTGTTGTTGGCATCATCACGCCATGGAATTTTCCGATGACAATTGCGTCATGGGGTTTTGCGCCGGCGCTCGCCGCAGGCAACGCAGTGGTTCTAAAGCCGGCCGAATGGACGCCTTTGACTTCGATTCGCCTCGGCGAAATCGCACTTGAATCTGGCCTGCCAGAAGGTCTCTTTCAGGTTTTGCCTGGTCGCGGCAGCGTTGTCGGCAACCG
>CANFKN010000030.1 GCA_947447385.1 Microbacteriaceae bacterium | reverse complement strand
GCCACGAGCTGTGCTTGAACGCATCGTAGTCACCTGGGTCGGCAGGATCGGCATCCCAGCCTTCTTTGTCATTGGTTGGACTCTAGGTTGGCTTGGGGTTTGCTGACTTGACGTGGTTGGTTACGAAGTCATAACCATAAACTTTTCCACCCTCTTTGATGTACTGGTTATCAAGATCTGGGTGCGCTGTGAAACCGGTGTCGATAACTGCAACAGTTACGCGTTTTGGCTGGTTGTTTGCAACGTAAATTCCCTTATTGAATGACCAAGCATTTTCAACGTTGATTCCGTAGGTGCCGTTTAGATACCACTGGTGGTTGAACATAGGGTCAGTCACAGTTGTTGTCGGCAGGCTAGTCACTGAACCACGAGTGTTCGTTGCCGTGACAGTCGCGCGGTAGGTCTTGCCTTCGGTTAGACCAGTCAACGCGCACGAATAAGTAGTTGAGTTAGCTGGTTGGCAAGTGACATCGCTTTGGCCACTGGCAGAAGCGGTAACCGTGTAGGTCACTGGCAGACCGCCACGTTGAGTCACATTTTGTGGCAACCAGGTTGGAGAAACTGAGTTCTTTACTTCATCGCTGCCGACAAATACCGGAGTTTGCGGTGCTGTCGTTGCCGTTGCCGAGGCTTTGGCCGAAGCAAGGCCGCGTTTGAGAGCTCCACCCACTTTGGTGAGCGCGCGAACTCGGTAAAAATATTTCACGCCAGCGCGAATAGAGCCAGCTACCACATATCGACGCGCTGCCGACTTGGTGTTCGTGACAATTTTGGTGAAGCTTCTGCCGTTGTTCGAGCTCTGCTCGATTTCATAGCCAACAAAGGTGCCACCGTGCAACGAGGCAGGTTTGGCCCAGGTTAGCAACAGTGCAGCGCGCTTAGGGTTAGCCACCGACCAGGCATCACTAACTGAAAGAGAGCGAGTTGCCGTTGCCGACTTGGCCCAAGTTGACGAGACCGTTCTAGGTGTGAAGCCGATTGAGGCAGTCTTAGCTGCAACGTGTGCAGTTGGCTGAAGTTTGATGATCTGGTCAGGTGAGACAAATTCAACTTTTGGGCTGCGGGCAAGATTAGCCATTGCGGTTGCAATTTGAGGCTTGGTAACCGGCGATGCAAAACTTACCGAATACATGTTGAGACCCAAGCCTGCGCGAGGCACAAGGTTGATGCCTGCGAAGTTAGCTGCGGTCACGTCGCCGTTAGGCGCAAGTGGGTTCACGCCTTCGCGAAACTTGATGACGAGGCCGGCAACATCCACTTTTTGAATCTGCGCCAAATAAGCTTCGGCGGCCGAGGTGCGCGAAGCAGCGTTGGCAGTGCCAGTTGCAATAACAGCGGTCGTTGCAACCAGCGCTAGACCGGCAATAATCGCGACGTTGCGCGACAAGTTTCTATAAATCACTGTTTAACCCTAGGTGAATAGTCTGAATTTGAACTGAGAAGATTTCAGCAGTTACAAACTTTTTTGAAGCAAAACGGTGCCGAGCCAACGCTCAAACTTGAACCCCACTTTTGCTAGGTGACCTTGGCTCTTGAAGCCAAAAGATTTGTGCAGCTGAATCGAAGCATCAGCGCCTCGATCTGAGATCACAGCAACGACTTCACGCACACCCGCTGCTTTTGCTGCGGTGAGAAGTTCTTGCATTAGGCGAGTGCCGACGCGCTTGCCAATGGCAGCTGGTCGCAAATAGATGCTGTCTTCAACGGTGCGACGATAGGCAGCTTTGGCGCGCCATGGTGCAACATAGGCAAAACCCAAAAGTTGACCGCTCGGGCTAACCGCGACCAAGAATGGCATCTTCAAACCGGTGAGCCAGTCGAACTTTTCGCGCCAATCAGTGAGCGTCATCGGCTCAATGTCAAAGGTGACAGCACTGTTCTTCACATAGAAGTTATAGATTTCGAGAACGCCACCAAGGTCGGTCACCACAGCTTGGCGAATGGTGATTTCGCCCTCTGGTTCAACCGGCTTGAGTTTTGCTTTGCGAACTAAACGCCAACGCGATTCTGAATCAAGTGCCACAGGTCACTCCTAACTAATCCAATCTATCGGTTCAAGCCCCTTTTCGACCAGCAAACGGTTCACTTGGCTGAACGGTTTGCTGCCAAAAAACCCGCGCCTAGCCGACAGCGGGCTGGGGTGAGCGGCGGTCAAAACGTTGGCGTGGCCGATCTCTGGTTCGAGCAAACCCACCACGCTGTGGGCCGGCTTGCCCCAAAGAACCGCCATGAGTTGCTCACCACGCAAAACCGCGAGTCGCTCGATGGCAGTGGCTGTGAAGGTGAGCCATCCGAGTTTCAAATGAGAGTGAGTGGCGCCAGGCGCAACGGTGAGGGTGCGATTGAGCAGCATGACTCCCCTATCTGCCCAGCTGGCAAGGTCAATTGCTTCAGCCACCTCGGGTGAAACGCTGAGGTCGCTAGAAAGCTCGGCGCGAATGTTTTGCAGACTGCGCGGTTGCGGTTTGATGTGCATCGGGCAGGCAAATGCCAAACCAATTGCGTGGTCAGGGGTTGGGTATGGGTCTTGCCCAACAATCAACACACGAATCTCAGCAGGATCAGTTTCGAAGGCGCGCATTACGAGCTGCGGGGCAGGCAAAAATCGCTCGGATGCCCCTGCGGCGCCATCGGCAGGCAGCCGCGCAATGTCAAGCGCTAATTCGATCGCTTCGAGTGCAATTTTTTGATCGACAAGCAAGCTTTGCCAGCCTGGGTGCATCGCCTCAAAGAACATAAATAAATTGTAGGTTGCCCGTGTCATACTTTTGCCATGGACTACTCAGCTCTAGCCGCCGAAGCGCGCGAATATTTGCCATTCATGCAGGCAAACCGACAGGCTTTTCACCAGATTCCAGAGGTTGGCTTGCACTTGCCACTGACACAGGCGGCGGTGCTTGAGCGCATTGAGGGTTTGGGTGAAATTAACCTCGGCAAAGACTTGAGTTCGGTGACTCTGCTGATTCGTGGCGCTAAGCCTGGGCCAACCGTTTTGATTCGCGCCGACATGGACGCACTGCCGGTTATTGAAGAGAGCGGCGAAAGTTTTGCCTCAACCAATGGCGCAATGCACGCCTGTGGTCACGACCTTCACATGTCGATAGGCATCGGCGCAGCTCACCTCGTTCACACCCACCGTGACCAACTTGCTGGCAACGTTTTGTTTTGGTTTCAGCCTGGCGAAGAGGGCAACGGTGGCGCCGATGTGATGCTGGCCGAAGGGTCTCACCTAGTTGAAGGCGTCAAGCCAATTGCCGCCTATGGTGTTCACGTGTTCTCGATGTATCAGTCGGGCATTTTTGGCACTCGCAAGGGTGCACTGATGGCATCTGCCGGTGACGTGAAGGTGACTGTTAAGGGCGCTGGTGGCCACGGATCAATGCCTTGGCTTTCTAAAGACCCAATCTCAGTGATGGCTCAGATGATCGCGAGCCTGCAACCCGCAATCAACCGTGAGCTAAGTCAGCTTGACCCAACCATCGTGAACGTTTGCTGGGTAAAGGCAGGCAACGACGGCACCAGCAACGTAACCCCTGCTGAAGCCAGCTTTGGTGCAACGATTCGCACCTTTAGCGACGCGCACTTTGAAAAGGTGCGTGCCGTGCTTAGCCGTCTGCTTAACGGCATCGCTGATGCCTACGGTGTCGAGGTTGAAATTGTCATCGACAACGGCCAAGGGCACGCGACCAAAGTGCTTTACAACGACGACAAGGCAGTTGACCGAGTTGAGCGCATCGCGCCACAGGTTCTCGGCGAAGGTCGCAACGTTAATTTGAAAGACCCGACACCAGGTGGCGAAGACTTCGCTTCGGTGCTCAAAGAGATTCCTGGCGCGTTTGTGTTCGTTGGCGCTTGCCCGACTGAACTTGACCCAAACACCGCACCAAACAATCACTCTGAAAAAGTTCGCTTCAACGACACCGTTATGCCCGATGCTGCAGCACTTCTGGCTTCATTGGCATTTGACACGTTGAACGAGGCAGCCGGAGCCTAGTTCGCCGGCGCAACTCAGAACGACCGTCGCAACTCAGAACGACTGTCGTAAAGTTACGAACTATTTCGGGCCAACTTGAAGTCGTTGCACCTCGTTTCTATGGTTTAGATAAGCCACTTTTATATAGCCAAAAGCGCTTGCCTAAACCGAGATTCAAGAAACGAGAAATCAAATGAGCAACGACACAACTCAGTGGGGTTTTGAGACCGCCCAGATTCACGCCGGCGCAACTCCAGACCCAGTTACCAACGCGGTAGCAACCCCGATCTATCAGACCACCGCTTATGTTTTCAACTCTGCAGAGCACGCCCGCAACTTGTTCGGTCTTGCTGAGTTTGGCAACATTTACACCCGCATCATGAACCCAACCCAAGATGTTGCTGAAAAGCGCATTGCGGCTCTTGAGGGCGGCACCGCAGCTTTGCTTTTGGCTTCAGGCCAGGCAGCTGAAACCTTTGCAATCTTGAACATTGCTGAGGCTGGCGACCACATCGTTTCGTCATCAACCGTTTATGGTGGCACCTACAACCTGTTCAAGTACACCCTGAAGAAGCTTGGCATCGAGACCACTTTTGTTGAAGACCAAGACAACCTAGAAGAGTGGGCTGCAGCAGTTCGCCCAAACACCAAGCTTTTCTTTGCTGAGACCATCGGCAACCCAAAGGTTTCGATTCTTGACATCGAAGGCGTTGCAGGTGTTGCACACGCAAACGGTGTTCCGCTAATCGTTGACAACACCGTGGGCACACCATTCTTGGTTCAGCCTCTAAAGCACGGCGCTGACATCGTTGTTCACTCAGCCACCAAGTTCTTGGGCGGTCACGGCACCGTCGTTGCCGGTGCAATCGTTGACGGCGGCAAGTTCGAGTGGAGCAAGAGCGACAAGTTCCCAGGCCTAACCCAGCCAGACCCGAGCTACCACGGTGTTAACTACAGCGCAGCATTGGGCGATGGCATTGCCTACATCATCAAGGCACGCGTTCAGTTGCTTCGCGACCTAGGTTCAGCAATCTCACCTAACAGCGCTTTTCAGTTGATTCAGGGCATCGAAACTCTGAGCCTGCGCGTTGAGCGCCACGTAGCAAACGCTGAGGCAATTGCGCAGTGGCTAGTGAAGCACCCACAGGTCAAGAGCGTCAACTATGCAGGTCTGCCAACCTCACCTTGGTATGCAGCCGGCCAGAAGTATGCTCCGAAGGGTGCAGGCGCAATCGTTTCATTCGAAATCGAAGGTGGCGTTGAAGCCGGTTCGAAGTTCGTTGACGGCCTGAACCTATTCAGCCACGTTGCAAACATCGGTGACGTTCGCTCGCTAGTGATTCACCCAGCAAGCACCACCCACTCACAGCTAACCCCTGAGCAGCAGCTAACCGCGGGTGTAACCCCTGGTCTAGTTCGCCTATCAGTTGGCCTCGAGACCATTGCAGACCTCATCGCCGACCTAGAAACCGGTTTTGCTGCTGCAAAATAACTGCGTAACGTTGACACTAGTCAACTAACCATTTGAAACAAGGATGGCGAGTTAATTCAGCTCGCCATCCTTGTTTTAGCAATTAGGCCAATCATGGAATTTCAGACCTCTGAAGACACTGTTCCTTCAGCGTTCATCACCGAAGAGCAGGCGCGCCAACTTGTTGGCAGACCGCCTGCCAGCGGCGCTTGGCGCGACGGCGACCCTGCGGGTGAGCGCCAGTTCGCCACAATCGGTGATCTTCAGCTTGAGAATGGCCGCGAACTGGCAAACGTCAGAATCGCCTATGAAACTTGTGGTCAGCTAAACGCTGACGCTAGCAATGCCGTTCTTATTCTGCACGCGTTAACCGGCGATTCTCACGCCGCCGGAGCCTCGAGCGCTGCTCACCCAACTGAGGGTTGGTGGAGCGAAATCATCGGTCCTGGCCTTGCCATTGACACCGATCGTTTCTTCGTGGTTGCGCCGAACATGCTCGGTGGCTGCCAAGGCAGCACTGGCCCGTCATCGCTTGATCGCTTCGGTCGCGAATATGGCCCGCTGTTCCCTTACCTAACAATTCGCGACCAGGTAGCCGCGCAAGTTTTGCTGACTGACAACATTGGCATTTCAAAGTGGCACAGCGTTATCGGTGGCTCAATGGGTGGAATGCACGTTCTTGAGTGGGCGATTGAGCAGCCTGAGCGTCTCGAACGCATCGGCGTTTTTGCAGCCCCTGCCATTGCCTCAGCCGACCAAATTGCTCTCAACTCGGTTCAAATCGAGGCCATTCGCACCGACCCAGCTTTCAACAACGGCGATTACTATGACGCTAAAGCTGGTTTTGGCCCCCACAGAGGTTTGGCTCTTGCCCGCCGCATGGCACTTCTCAACTATCGTTCACCCAATGAGTTAAACGCACGTTTCGAACGCACTTGGCAAAGCTCGGTCAACCCGCTTGGTGGCGGCGGAAAGTTCGCTGTCGAGAGCTACCTAGATTTTCACGGCAATAAGTTCACCCGTCGCTTCGACGCCAACTCTTACATCACGCTGGTCGAAGCGATGAATTCGCACGATGTTGGTCGTGGTCGTGGTTCAGCTGAAGAAGCGTTAGCAAGCATTCGCGCGAAGTCTCTGGTAGTCGGCATTGACAGCGACAGGTTGTTCCCAATTCAAGACCAAGCGCTCATTGCAAAGCACATCGGCGGCGAGCTCATCGGTGGTCAGTTGCGCGTAATCGAGTCGGCCTTTGGCCACGATGGGTTCTTGATTGAGCACCAGATCATGAGTGAGTTAATCTCAGAACTTCTCGCCAGCTAAAGGGTGAACTAGGCTTTTGCCTTGCCCATTCTGGTGAGCCTCAGGTTCGCCCAAACTAAGAGCACAATCAATCCAAGGTTGCGAAGGCCCAATACGGCTACCGCAAAAGGTTCGGTCGCTATCAAGCTGTTATAAAAGAGCGGATACACCAGCTGCGTCAGCAACGCTAGACCCAACACAAAGTAGGTTGGTACTGCCCACTTCTTGATGCCTAGGGCCAAACCAAGAATTACTGGCGCAACTAACCAGAGTTGATATTGTGGCGAACCAACTTTATTGAAAACGATGAGGTCTAACGTTGCGGTCAGCGCTGTCACTGCCGCCAGGTGCGCCGAGTTCGCACCAGCCTTGAGGCCTCGCCAGTGCAAATAGGCCGTAATTGAAATTGCTATCAGCAGCACGAAACTCATCAGGAACGAGATCTCTTGAACCAAATCACCAGAGACCTGATAGGTCGTGAGAAGTTGATCGAAATAAACAATGGCGTTCGATTCATGAAGTGATGCCAAAACCACCCAGGCAAAAGCTGCCGGTGATTCGACCTGAAGACCTCGGTCGGTCTGTAGGGTCACGAAGCTGAAAAGGTTTGCGTTGCCTCCGAGTAAAACCCCGACGCCCAAAATCACCAAGCAGGTCGAAGCCAAGGTGACAACTTGCCTGCGAAAGCCCTGGCCTTTTTGAAGCAAACCAAACACCAAGGCAACTGGCCAAACTTTGATCCACGCGGCAATAGTGAAGAAGATTAATGCTGGTCTGGTGCGCGTTGCGAACGCATCATTAAGCATGGGTTGGTCGGCATCTTTGGCGGCACCAGATAACCCGACCCAGCGAATAATAAATGTCACGCCGATGATGGCTAGAGAGGCGCTGATGCCATCAAGTCGAGTGAATGCAACCGGGCCAAGCAGGCCCAAAAAGGCAAGATAGAACCAGGCAGCGCCGAAAGCAGATTGGCGACGGCCCCAAGCCACCAAGTTGCCAATCGCAAAAATGTTCAAAGTGAGCGCAAGCAACTGCCACGAGAGCAGATAATCAAACGGCAAGAGCAGCTTGGCCAACAGAATGGGAATCCAAGCTAAAAATGGGTAAACCCAAGGCTCTGCCACACCCAACCATTTGCGGTCTGGGTGAAGCGCATCAACCCAAGGTTTGTAGGCGTTGAGAACATCGCCAATCGCATCTTTCTCGACCGATGTGCCGAGCAAATACAAAGCTACGTGAACGGCAATTGTCGCGGCAACCAGCACAAAAATGCTCGAACGAAAAACGTTGAACAATCGAATCATCGAAACCTCAGGTCTTTGGTGCGTTAGGCCGAAAGCTGCCGAACGGCTAGTCTCACGGCATCAGCAATGTCGAGCGCGGCCGGTGGGCCAGCCTGCATCGCAATTTCTGCTGCCAACGAATGAACCTTCACCCCAAGTTCGGCGATGTCGGCGAGTTTGAGTCTATCTGCCAAGACTTCGTCGGCATGAACGGCCAACAGGGCGCCCAAGATGCCGGCGAGCACGTCGCCGGTGCCAGCGGTCGCCAACCAGCTTGAGGCTGGAGGCAAAACTAGAGGGTCTGAAAATGGTTCAGCGATGATGGTTTGGTGACCTTTTAAAACCACCAACTGGCCAGTCAGTTGAGCCGCCAATGCAGCTGCTTGCGTGGTTGAGAGTGTTGCAACCGCAGCCGCTGGTTGGCCGAGCTGACGAAGCAATCTTGCGAGTTCGCCCGTGTGCGGGGTGAGCATTGCTCGACCGGTGAGCTTAGAAAAATCGACCTGAGTGAGTGCGCCCGCGTCGATCACCACTAAACCAAAGTCATAGATGTTCTGAAGAATGACATCGTTGAATGCTTCTGCGGGCATTCCTGAACCTACGACCCAAGCATCGGCCGGGCCGTGTTGAATCACGGTTTCAGGCCTGCCAAGCATGACCAAGTTGGCGGGCTCGTTTGGCCCGAGATATCGCACCATGCCCACACCGGTTCTCACTGCACCGGTAACACCTAGAAGTGCCGAGCCAGGAAACTCCCTCGAGCCGGTGATAAACCCCACAACCCCGCGCGAATATTTATTGTCATCAGCCGCAGGGGCAGACAATAACTGATTCAAATATTCATGCGCCATAACTAAAAGATACCTTTGCAACTTATGTTTTAGGCTTTAGCCATGGCCAAATTATTTGAACCAATCACTGTTCGAGGTTTAGAAGTTCGAAACCGCATCTGGGTGCCGCCGATGTGCGAATATTCCTGTGAAAATCGCGACGGGGTTGTCGGCGATTGGCATTTGGTTCACCTTGGCTCGATGGCGATTGGTGGCGCTGGGCTAATAATTGCAGAGGCTACCGGAATCGTCGCAGAGGGTCGCATCAGCCCTTGGTGCCCTGGCATCTATAACGACGAGCAGGTTGTGGCCTGGAGGCGTGTTACTGATTTTGCACACAGCCAAGGCGCAAAGATTGCCCTGCAACTTGCCCATGCCGGTCGCAAAGCTTCAACTCACCGTGAACAATCAGGCAATGGCTCGGTCTCGATTGCCGAAGGCGGCTGGCAGAGCGTCTCGAGCACCAGTGAAGCCTTCGACGGATACACCGCGCCGCGCGAGCTTGAGACCCACGAGATTCCGGTTTTGGTGCAGGCTTGGGCTGCCGCTGCCGCGCGTGCCATGGCCGCGGGTTTTGACGCTGTCGAGATTCACGCGGCTCACGGCTACCTCTTGCACCAGTTTCTTTCGCCGCTGACTAATAAGCGCACCGACGAATACGGTGGAACCTTAGAGAATCGCGCCAAATTTGTCGTGGATGTCGTGGCCGCCGTTCGCCAGGCTATACCAAACGACGCACCGATTTTTGTGCGCTTCTCAGCAACTGACTATGCCGAGGGTGGAGTAACCCCTGATGAAATCGCAACCGTTGCCAAATGGTGCGCTGAGAACGGCGCTGACCTTTTTGACATTTCAACCGGCGGTCTAATCACTGGAGTCAAGATTCCGACTGGCCCTGGCTATCAGGTGCCTTTCTCAGAAACCGTCGCTGAAAGAGTTGGTCAGCCGGTTTCTGCGGTGGGCCAGATCACTTCAGCCGAGCAGGCTGAGCAGATTCTGCAAGATGGTCAAATCGCAGTTGTCATGCTTGGTCGCCAAAGCATGCGCGACCCTCACTTTGCACTGCGCGCGGCTCACGAACTTGGTGTTGAAATCGACTACTGGCCGATTCAATACAGTCGAGCCAAGTGGCCTAAAAACTAGCGACGAGTAGCGTCTTCGACCTCGCCGACTAGCTCCTCGATAATATCCTCGAGAAAAAGCACGCCGGTGATGTTGCCTTCGGCATCGAAAGACTTTGCCAAGTGCGCGCGCACGCGCTTCATGCTCGCCAGTGCATCTTCAAGTTCCATCGAGGCTGGCAGCGACAGTAGGCTGCGAATGCGCTTTGCTGGCACGGGTCGGTCTGCTTCGTCGAGTCGCAGGTCGATGACATCTTTTAGGTGAAGATAGCCAGTGATTTCGCCGTCGACAGACTTGAGCACGTAGCGCGAGAAACCATATTTAGCCACTGCCTGTTCAATCTCGCGAGGCGTCACCATGTAGTCAAATGCAATCAACTGACTGACCGGCACTGCAACCTGCGCCACCTTCTTTTCGGTGAACTCGAATGTGTTCGAGATGGTTCCGCTGGTGTCGCTCAGCACACCCTCGCGCGTTGAATGCTCAACGATGTCTTCAACCTGATCGAGCGTGAAAGCAGAGTTTGCTTCATCGCGTGGCTTGACCCGCACAGCCTTCAAAACCAGATTGGCAACCGCGTTTAGAAACCAAACCAAAGGTGTTAGCACTCGAGCAAAACCAAAAAGCATAGGCACCAAAATCAGTGCGGCGCGTTCTGGCACGGCAAAAGAAATCTGCTTCGGAATCATCTCACCAAGCACAACGTGCATGAAAGACACCAATGCAAGGGTCAGAGCAAAAGCAATGCCTGCCGAAACGGCTTCGCCGACTCCAGTCAAAATCAATACTGGCTCGAGCAAGTCGTGCACGGCAGGTTCTGCGATGACCAACAACAACAGCGAACAAACAGTCACACCAATTTGTGAAGCCGCCAGCATCAACGGCACTTTCTCCATAGCGTGAATGGTGGTGCGAGCCTGCAAACTGCCGGCGTCTGCAAGCGGTTCAATCTGGGCACGGCGTGCCGAAATCAACGCAAACTCAGCAGCAACAAAGAAACCGTTGCCCAAAATGAGAACAAACGCCCAAATAATTCCAACCAGCGGGCTAGGCATCTTGCACCCCGATCTCATCGTGTGCAGT
>CANFKN010000029.1 GCA_947447385.1 Microbacteriaceae bacterium | reverse complement strand
GGCTAACTGAATAGCGGTCTTCCATCGGCAAAACCATGGTGTAGCCCAAGGCGCGACCACGCGGCAAGATTGTCACCGTGGTCACTGGGTCGCTGTTGTTCATCGACGCGGCAACAAGTGCGTGGCCAGCTTCGTGATAGGCGGTGTTCAAGCGCTCGCGGTCTTGCATCAAACGGGTCTTCTTCTGCGGCCCGCCGATTACACGGTCGATGGCTTCGTCGAGGGTAGCCGCTGAGATCTGCTTCTCGTTGTTGCGCGCGGTCAGCAAAGCTGCCTCGTTCAAAACGTTGGCTAGGTCAGCGCCGGTGAAACCTGGAGTGCGACGGGCAACCATTGCAAGGTCAACATCGTCACCGATTGGCTTGCCCTTGGCGTGAACCTTCAGAATCTGCTCGCGACCGATTAGGTCAGGGGCGCCAACACCGATCTGACGGTCAAAACGACCTGGGCGCAAAAGCGCTGGGTCAAGAATGTCAGGGCGGTTAGTAGCGGCGATCAAGATGACGTTGGTCTTCGAGTCGAAGCCATCCATCTCAACCAAAAGTTGGTTGAGGGTCTGCTCGCGCTCGTCGTTGCCGCCGCCGATGCCTGCGCCGCGGTGGCGACCAACAGCGTCGATCTCGTCGACGAAAATAATCGCTGGAGCGCTGGCCTTTGCCTGCTCAAATAGGTCGCGAACGCGCGAAGCACCCACACCCACGAACATTTCAACAAAGTCAGAACCTGAGATGGTGAAGAAAGGCACGCCAGCTTCGCCAGCAACGGCCTTAGCAACCAGGGTCTTACCTGTGCCCGGAGGGCCATAAAGCAAAACGCCACGAGGAATCTTGGCGCCAACCGCCTGAAACTTCTGAGGCTCTTTCAAGAACTCTTTGATTTCTTCAAGTTCTTCGATGGCCTCGTCAGCACCAGCAACGTCAGCAAACGTGACCTTTGGGCTGTCTTTGTTAACCAGCTTGGCGCGTGACTTGCCGAAGTTCATCACACGAGAGTTGCCACCTTGGGCGCCAGCCATCAAGAACCAGAAAATCAAACCGATGATGACAAACGGCAGCAATGTGCCGAGAAGCGAAAGATACCAAGGTGTTGAAGGCACCTCGTCGCGGTATCCGTCTTTAATGTTCGAGGCAGCCACAATGTTGGCAACCTGCGTGCCACGAGGCAGCACGTAATAAAACTGAATGAACTTGCCATCGGTCTTCGATGCCTTGACCAGTTCGACGTCAACGCGCTGGTCGCCGTCATAAATGTGAACGTTGGCAGCATTGCCGTTCTGAATGTAGCTAAGACCAACCGAAGTGTCGACGACCTTGTATTTCGATACGTTGAGCAGGTTGGCGCCAATGATTACGACGGTGACAGCAACGAGGATCCAGATGAAAGGACCGCTAAAAAGTTTTTTGAGATTCATACTTGCGACCTAGGCCGGTTTCCTTTCGAGAAGACAAGAAGGCTAACCATAAGGTTATCGCTCAGGGCTAGTAAAACCTTGCCCTGTTCGCCAACGGAATAACTTAGCTGTAAACCTTAGGCGAGAGCACAGCCACTGAAGTTAGCGACCGATAGTTCTCGTTATAGTCAAGACCGTAGCCAACCACGAAGTCGTTTGGCAGATCAAAGCCGATCCACTCAACATCAACCTCAACTTTGGCAGCAGCTGGCTTGCGCAGCAATGCGACAACCTTGACCGAAATCGCACCGCGGTTAGTGAGGTTGTGCGCCAACCATGAAAGAGTCAAGCCTGAGTCAACGATGTCTTCAACAATCAGCACGTGGCGGCCAAGAACGTCAGCGTCGAGGTCTTTGAGAATGCGAACCACTCCTGAAGAAACGGTGCCCGAGCCATAAGAAGAAACAGCCATCCAGTCAACCTGGGTCGGAATCTGCATTGCACGCGAAAGGTCAGCCATGAACATGACCGCGCCTTTCAAAACGCCAACCAACAAAACTGGCTTGTCGGCATAAAACACATCGATTTCGGCTGCAAGTTCTGCAACACGGGTCTTAATCTGCTCTTCGGTGACCAAAACTTCAGTGATTTGGTCAGCGACCTTCGAAATATCCACTCAGCAGACTCCAGATTTCATGGTTTTTGTGCTTTTGAAAACGAGCCGCTCGCCCGCACGTTCTACTCTAACCCGTGGCAGGGTGAGCATTTTCTGCCCGTGCCAGTTATCGAGCAAATCTTCGATTGCGCGAATATGCGCCAAGCTGTTTTCGGCCGAGAATACGGCGAGCGCCAACTTGAGCACTCGACTGCGAATGGGCTGAGGCAGTGCGCTGAGGCAGTGCGCGCGATCGGGGTCGGCAGCCTTTGACAGGTCAAAGCTGAGTTCGGTTGCGCCGAGCAACGCCAAACGCTTGAACTCGCTTGCCGCCAAAGTGTCGAGATAGTCGGCATCGGCCCTTAGCAAATCAGCGCTGCGAGCAAGTGCGCTGGCAACCCCTGGCCCGAGTTCTTGTTCGAGCAGAGGCATGACAGTCTGACGAACTCGAACGCGCGTGAACTTAGGGTCTAGGTTGTGCGGGTCATGCCAAGGTTCAAGCCCACTGTCGGCACAAAAGGCCAGCGTGGTTTCACGCGAAACGCCGAGCAGTGGGCGCAAGAACACGTCGGCGCTGGCGGCTGCCATGCCACTCAAACTGCGCGCCCCTGAACCGCGCGCCAACCCCAGCAGAACAGTCTCGGCTTGGTCATCGAGTGTGTGACCGAGCAAAACAAATCGAGCGCCTAAACGTGAGGTGGCATCGCGCAAAGCGTCATAACGAGCATCACGAGCAGCCGCTTCAGGCCCGCCAGCCTCACCAACTTGCACTCGCACAACTTCAACCGGGGCTAGCCCAAGCCCGCGCAAAACCTCGGCGGTGCGAGCAGCAACTTCAGCCGAGACTGCTTGCAAGCCATGATCGACAATCACAGCGCCGGCCCGCAACCCCAAGCCAGCCCGCTCAGCCGACCGCACCTCAAACGCGAGAGCAGCCGCTAAAGCCAGGCTGTCTGGCCCGCCAGAACAAGCCACCAAAATCAGTTCGCCGCCGACCAAACCAGCGCCCGGCGCCCCAGTAGCGGCATCTAAGCTCTCTCTAACCGCGCGCCGAACATCGGCAATCGCAGGTGTTAGACGAGGGCGGGTGACCATAAATAAAAGCCTAGCCACGCAATTCGATAACCTATAAGGGTTAGAGCGAAAGCCCGCGCCAAACGCGAGCACAAACCTTCGCAAGCGACAACACCAAACTTTAGGAGCCCCCGTGCCATTTGACGCCGTCATTGAGATTCCCCGCGGCAGCCGCAACAAATATGAGGTTGACCACGAAACCGGTCGCGTTCACCTTGACCGCGTGCTGTTCACCCCGTTTGTTTACCCAGTTGACTACGGCTATTTCGACAACACTTTGGGTGGCGACGGCGACCCGCTAGACGCTCTCGTTCTTCTCGAATTCCCGGTCTACCCAGGCGTTGTTGTGAGCGTTCGCCCAGTTGGCGTTTTGCCGATGGAAGACGACGGTGGCATCGACGAAAAGATTCTTTGCGTGCCTGCCAAAGACAAGCGCTGGGAGCACATTCAAGACATCAACGATGTTCCACAGCAGACCAAAGACGAACTTTTGCACTTCTTCAGCCACTACAAAGACCTCGAGCCTGGCAAGTGGGTCAAGGTTGGCGAGTGGGCTGACCGTGCAACCGCCGAGAAGCTAATCGAAGAAGCTCAGGTTCGCTACCAGGGCTAAGCCTCTAAATCTCAAGACCCCATCGGTGATTTGTCACTGGTGGGGTCTTTTTTGCTCGGATGCCCTCCGGCCGCGCAACTTTGCGATTGAAGCCCTAGTTGCTCATTGCATCGTCGATAAGAACTAAAAGCGCAGAAAAAGTTTGTAATGCATCCTCAAAGTTCGGCGTACCGTCAATGCCGTGCGTCTCTCTGAGATATTGAGCTTTGAGCTCTTCACTGGGGCTGAAAGATGTGTTCCAAACGTGTCGCCCCCGAGAGTCAAAAGTTTGCCTAACTAAACGTGCCAGCTCGGTTATGTCAACGTTTGAGACCTCAAGCATTTTGTAAATGTCATAAAGATCATGGCCTCTCACGCTCATTGGCGTGAGGCATGCATGAATTTTCTGGGCAATTTGGAGCTCAGTTTGCATGACAGGAACGGTCGATGGCACTTCGAGCCCAAGTCTTTGAAATGGTTCGCTCAAAATCTCTCCAGACAAGCGTTCGGAGGAATTCGAGGAATCAAATTCGTCGGTGGTTGCTTCAATCACAACCGTGCGCCATTCCGACTCACCAAAAGCAATCTGAACCTTAAATTTCAAAAGCCTTTTTTCTTCGGCAACCCAACTTGGCGCAATTGTCTTGACGACTTTTACTCCTTTGACTTTGAACTGATTCCAGCGAACCCCCGCTAGGTCGAGAATTAGACTTTCTATGCGTTCGCGATCAGCAGCTATGGTCATGTCGATATCTTGGGTTGTTCTTGCAGTTTCTATGCCGAATCTGAACAAGAGACTTGTGCCACCTTTGAAGTAAAACTGCTGATCGGTAAGGTGTTCTGCTCTCATCACAAGCTGGGCAAGAACAATGTTCGCGACAGACTGTTCGAGACCTGAAAAGGTTGCATTCAAGCGACGAGCGTGTGCCTGAATATTTTTTTGAAAGGCAAATTTCGAATTAACTTTTTTTGGCATTCATTCAATCGACTTTGTTTCTTGCGCAGCGACTGATCGGCGCAACGATTTTGCTTCTAGTTTCGTTATGAAACCCTGGCTCAAGGCTTCGTCGATGGTGTCATAAAGCCTTTCGTGAATAGCGCCACCAATTAGTGTGTCAATTGCGTTGAAAACTGATTCACAGGGCACGTCGTAATATTGCACAATTTCTGAAGCCATCGAAGCCGGCACAACTATTACGTTTACGCCTGCGGGGATCTTGTGCCGAGGTTTCACCGTCGTTGTGATGTTGAGTTTACGAGGGTTGAATAAACCCAAATCGAGCAACTGAATTACTGACGGACCAGAAACGTAGGCGAACTTACCTACTGCCAAGACATTGCCAAGCGCGTCAGAAAAACGATCAACCGGTGCGAAAGGAACTCGATAGATGTTGCGGGCAACTCGCTCGAGCGCACCGCGCTGCAAAAGCTTGCGCATTTCAACTGCAGGCACGCCGGCTTCAGCCGCCATTTCGGCGGTGACAAGGCCTCGCATATCATTGGCGAGGTTATAGATTTTGACGCGATTAGTGAGTTTGTGTGTCATAACAAAATCATACCGCTATCGGTACGATTTTGTAAACAGTTCGGTGGGCTAAACCAGCATCCGATTTCTCTGGGGTTCTTTTATGCGCTAGGTCGGCCGGCGTATGGAAAAAGCTCGCCATAGCGAAGCGGCACGATGCGCACAGTGCGGGCAGGGTTTGGGGCTTCGAGCATCATGCCCCCGCCCAAGAAGATCACCACGTGATATTTATCGCCGTTGAAAGCAGATTCTTGTGAGTACCACATCAGGTCGCCCTGAACGGCTTGCGAGAGTGGCACGAGTCGGCGCTCGGCAGCCATGGTGTTGAACTGGTTGGTTGCTGAGTGCGTGCCGATATAGATGCCCGCAGCTGAGTAGGCAGCTTTGGTGATTCCCGAGCAGTCCCAAACGTTCGGGCCCATGCCGCCAAGCACGTAGGGTTCGCCGAGTTGAGCTCTTGCGAATGCCAAGGCGGTTGAGACTTTGCCCTGGTCAGCCGAGCCGACGTTATAAAGTTCTGGAGCCACCGGCATCGAGGTGCCCACATTTTGACGAGCCTCAGCCGCCAGACCTTCGGCGCGTTGGCGTTCAAGGGTTGCTGTGGTGCTTCGCAAGCTCGCAAGCTGTGCATAAAAAACTTTGTTCAGAGCATTGTTGGCATCGACTTTTGCTTGCACCGCGGCGGCGGCCGATTGCGCTTCGTCAAACGCTGCCTGCGCGACCTTAGCTTCGTCAGCTAGCTGAACCTTGGCAACTTTTAGGCTGTCGGTGATCGACTGGGCATATTGTTGTCGTTGCACCGCGCGCTCATAAAGGCTCTGACTCTGCCCGGCAAGGCGGTCTTGCGTGCCCAGTTGATAAAGCAGGTTGTCTGCTTCGCCGGCATTTAAAAACAAGTCGATAGATGTTCCCGCAGCCCCATCACGATACATTTGCGCGGCAATCTGGCCGAGCTCGGCTTTGGCGTTGTCGGCTTGCTGGTTGGCGCGGTCTGCCTGGCGCTGCAGTGATTTAACCTTCAGCGTCATGGCATCAACTGCATCTTGGGCTTGATTGAAAGCCTCGCCCTTGACGAGTGCGATTTTGCCAAGGCGGTCGGCTTCGACTGAGAGCGAAGCAATCGTGCTTTGCAGGTTGGCAATCATCGCCTTTTTGTTGGCCTCGTTTGCTTTAGCCGCTTGAATGTCAGCCCAGCTCGGGTAACTTGGCACAGCGAACGATGGTGCAAAAACGGCAAGGCTGGCGGTCAGCGTCAACGCTGTCACCGCGGCCAAGCCGAACTTCAATTTCTTTTGCACCATTCAAGTTAACCTTGAAACTTTGAAAAACGGGGCACTGACGAGACCTCTGCGCCAATATTTTCAGCAAACACGCACCGAACTCGCGCTAAAACTGCACTAAAACTTCACCAAAGCTCCTCTCAGGTTGCCATTTGCCCTCGAACTCACTATTCTTGACACTCGGTGCTATTTAGCGCCATTGCTATTTGGCCCCATCGTTTAGAGGCCTAGGACACCGCCCTTTCACGGCGGCAGCACGGGTTCGAATCCCGTTGGGGTCACCATGGCGATGGAGTTGATGCAGCACAGTAAGGTCCTGTAGCGCAGTTGGTTAGCGCGCCGCCCTGTCACGGCGGAGGTCGCGGGTTCAAGTCCCGTCAGGATCGCCAACAGAGCCCTTCGAAAGAGGGGCTTTTTGTTGAAGGTGTGATTTATTTCACATCTTGGCTCTGTAGCTCAGTCGGTAGAGCGAACGACTGAAAATCGTTAGGTCACGGGATCGACGCCCGTCGGAGCCACAAAAAATCCCCCCAGATCAACTGGGGGGATTACTTGTTTAAATTAAAAAAGCGTCGGCGGCCGCAAGCTAGCTACCGCTTTAGAAGCATCTTCAACAGCTGAAGCATCTCCTGCAACAAAAACCAGTTCCTTATTGCGAAGAGCTCCCACTTTGCCGACTTTTTCCCCATTCGGATTAAAAATTCCGATTTGAGCCCCGACATATCGCTTGTAGTCGAACTCCATGAGAGAAACCGCCTCGTGACCAGCGTCGTAGAGTGCTTGCGAAATATCTGACGCGTCGACCCAAGACTCGTTGTTATAAGACACGACAACCATTTTTCCCTTGGCCTGTTCTATGACTTTCTTGAAGGCAACTGGCATTTCACGTTTTTTGTTAAAAACAGATTTTGTTCCCTCGTCGCGGCTATCGATCCTCTTCATAGCGATGCCATAGCTCTCGGGCTCATCCCACCTGACCAATGTTTCCCAAATGTGATAGTTCGTGAAATAACGGTGCTGGTTATAAGGAGGATCCATGTAGAACAAGTCCGCAGTTTCGAACGTCGGGACTACCTCGAGCGCGTCGCCCCTAACCGCCGAACCCGAGCCCGAAATTAATTCAGGCATTCGTAGCTCTAAATCATTGTGCGCACGAGCCGCCCACTGTTTCAGGTATGCCATCTGAACACCGGTTGTGGAGTCAACTCGATCTGCTCCGAGCATCAAAGAGGTGAGCAAAATCGGGAAATGTGGATCATCGCGAAAGTTGAGCTCGAGCTCGTCTCTTATGGCATCGACCTTTTCACCATTTTTTGGTTGAAAATATCGACTGTCAACGCAGAAAGTTTTGGTGAAGTAGCCCGACTTGCCTGGCAGATTTTGAAGGTAAGTCAGTTTTGCCTTGATTTCATCGATGTTTTCGGTCGCCCCGTCGGCAACAATGTAGGTTTGCGCGAGTATTTCAGAGTAAGTAGAAATATCTGAAGCTAACACCTTCAACCCGCGACGCTTGAATTCTTGAGCTACTCGTGTCGTGCCAGTGAATAAATCGACAGCAGTTTCCGCGCCACTTGATGAAGCAATGGCTCCGATGAATGGCAACAGAGTTCGTTTAGAACCCAAATACTTAATCAAAGAATGCTCCTTCTGTTACCCCAAGGATATCAGGCGGTGGCGACACTCTTTACTTTTCGAGAAGGGGGCGTACTTCTTTGTCTAGGTAGGTCTTCAGAATGTCAAGGTCATAGCCGACCCAACAGAAATATCTGCCAGGTTCGAAGTAATAAGGATGCTTCATCACATATCTAGCTTCGATTGCTAAAGACTCACACATGATCGTCGAAAATGCGTGAAATGGCATCTTAGTAGCCTTTGCCAATGCCTTGTAGAAAGCGACGGTGTGGTGCTTTGCGGCTCGTTCATCAGCATTGCCTGCGATGCCTTGTTTCTTCACCTCAAAGTACATTATTTTTCCGGTCTTCAAATTCTTAAGCGAGGCCTCTGGAACGATGCCATATCGACCAGCAATCATTTTTGACAAGTCTCTCGGATGGTCGACAACTTGCCATTCTGGTCCCTTGAAAATTAGTTTCAGAGCCTTCAGAAAATCTCGCTCAGCCCGTTGAAAGGTCTGATCGTGACCTGGCTGCTTTACTCGCTTCGAAAGTTTTTCACTGTCCATGCCCATGGCACACCCCCCTGTTTTGCAAATCGCGGTACCCCGCACAATTACTCCACCATATATTTAAGCCAAAATCAACTAAAAGCAGATTCGTTAGGCTTGGCGCATGACCATTCTGTTTGGCCTCGGCGCTGCACTGATTTATGGCGCGGCCGACTTTTTCGGCGCGGTAGCTTCGAAGCGCCTTCGCCCGATTCTGGTCACAGCGGTTGCTGCCTGTTTTGGTTTTGCGTTCAGCGTTTTTGCTGCTTTCAGTTTCGGTGACCTCACCCAGGGTGCCAACTTCACTCAAACGGCCATCTTGTGGGGTCTAGTCGGCGGTGGTTTTTCGGCCGTTGGCATGACCTGCCTTTATGCCGCTCTTGCCGAGGGGCCGATATCGATCGTTTCGCCGTTGAGCGCTCTGGTGGCGGCTCTCGTGCCGACCATCGCTGGTGTTGCCGCTGGTGAGTCTTTTAGTTTTCTCGCGTGGGTGGCCATAGCACTCGTGCTCATCGCAGTCGGTTTGGTTGGGTTTGTTCCTTCGGCTGATTTGAGTTTGCCAAGCTTGCGCGGTTTGGCTTTGTCGGTTGGTGCGGGCATCGGCATCGGCGTGGTGATGATCTGTTTGAAACAACCGCCAGCAGAAACCGGCATGGCCACCGCGATTTTGATTCGTGCGATCAACGCAATCGTGATGGTTTCAGTTGCGGCTGTGATGCTGGCCACTCGCAAAGCTCAGCCAACCGAGTTCGCGAATCTCGGTGGCAAGATCTGGGTTTTGCTTGCGCTGACAGGCTGCAGTGATGCGATGGCTAACGTGTTGTTTCGCGCTTCAGCGTTTTCTGGCACGCTCACGATTGCCAGCGTATTAACTGCGCTTTACCCTGCGGGAACAATTCTGTTGGCTAGATTTGTTCTTAAAGAAAAGGTGGCCACCGTGCAAATGGTGGGCATTGCCTTGGCGCTTGTGGCTTCTGTGCTGCTCGCGCTTGCCTAGACTCGTGACTCTAACGAAAGAAAGCTAGAAATGTCTGAAACTCTCACCTCTGCCGCCCCGCAAACACGTGCGCAACGTTTTCGCTGGCTTGGCCTCGTCTTTATTTCGATGGGCATTTCGCTTGTCATCATCGATGGCACTATCGTCAATACGATTTTTCCGCAGGTCATCAAAGCTCTAAGCCTCGACTCTACCCAGGTTCAGTGGGTTCAAGAAAGCTACGTCTTAGTTTTCACTTCATTGCTTTTGGTCTGGGGTTCGGTTGCTGACCGTTTTGGTCGCAAGAAGGTCCTGATTGTGGGCATCGTGATTTTCACGGCAGCCTCAATGTGGGCGGGTGTTTCGACCGACTTCAGCTCGATGGTTCTGGCCCGCGTGGTGCAGGGCATTGGTGGCTCGATGGTTTTGCCAACGACCCTTTCGCTGGTAAACGCTAACTTTCAGGGCAAAGAGCGCGGCATTGCCTTCGCTATTTGGGGTTCGACCATCGGTGGCATGGTTGCCCTTGGCCCTGTTTTGGGTGGCTGGCTAGCTACAGACTTTGGAACCGACGGATGGCGCCTCGCATTCAACATCAACCTTCCTATTGGCGCAATCATCATCGTGGGCTTGCTCTTGTTTGTTGCTGAATCAAAAGCGTTCTTGGCAGCTAAGGGCACCGACGTTGTTGGTGCGCTGCTTTCAATCGTGATGTTCTTGACTTTGGTGTTTGGTCTTATCGAAGGTCGCACCTACGGATGGTGGATGCCTAACGCCGACCACCAGTTCTCTATCTTTGGTTTCGACTGGCCAAAAGACGGTATTTCGGTGATTCCGGTTTCACTCGCCATCGCATTGGTTACCGGCACCTTGTTTGTGCTGTGGGAGCGCGCTCGTGCCAAGGCACAGAAGCAGGTGTTGCTTGACCTCACTTTGTTCGGCATCGCTTCGTTTAGAAACGGTTCGATTGCCGCTTTGATTATTTCGCTCGGTGAATTCGGCATCTTGTTCGCTTTGCCGCTTTGGTTTCAAAACGTGCAGCACCTCACCGCGATTCAATCGGGCTTAGTCTTGCTTTGGCTTGCCGGCGGAGCGTTCTTGGCCTCTGGTCTTGGCGGCGCTATGAGCGGCAAAGTTGCTCCGGCCCGCGCAGTTCAGCTTGGTGTAATGCTTGAGCTAATCGGCGTTATCGGCACTGCCTTTGCAGTTGGCGCTGACGCTGGCTGGGGTTGGGTTGCCCCTTGTCTATTGCTTTATGGCTTGGGCATCGGCTTTGCAACCGCTCAGCTAACCGGCGTAATCATGGTCGATGTTCCGGTTGAGCTTTCAGGTCAGGGTTCTGGCTCACAGAGCACCGTTCGCCAAATCGGTTCAGCTCTTGGCATCGCGGTGCTGGGCACCGTGCTTTTCACCGCCACTCAGTTGAGTCTTGAAAGCAAGCTAGATGAGCTCAAAATCGGCGGCCCTGCTAAAACTCAAATTGTTAGCACCGTGGTTGATAGTTCTGGTGGCGCGATTGGCGCTATTCCAGGCATTCTGGCTGCAAACGGCGGCAACCCTGCCGATGGCGAAGCTGCAATCAAGGCAGCCGATGACGCTT
>CANFKN010000028.1 GCA_947447385.1 Microbacteriaceae bacterium | reverse complement strand
GTGAATGTGCCCACGCTTGGAACAACGAGAGTCTTTACGCAGTCTTCACCATCAACGAGACATGCTTGGTCAGCCTGGATGTATGTGCCGACGACAACCGGGGCAACATCTGCCTCGGTGTTGTAGTCAACAGTCGCATTCGCAGGGTCAACCACTGGCTCTGCAGGGAGGGCAACATTGATGTCAATGTTGTTCTCACCGGTCTGGCCGAAGTAGTCGAAGGCTCGGTAGACAACTGTGTCAACCTGACCCGCGAACGTGTCTAGTGGCACAAAGGTCACACTGCCGTCTGAATTGACGGTGAAGGTACCCTGGTCTGCGATCTCAAGAACCTTGACACAGTCGCTGCCTGAAACGAGGCAGGCCTGGCCAGCCTGAATAAGCTCGCCGTCAACTGTCGGAGTAACAGTAATAGGAGTGTTGTAGTCAACACTCTCTTCGACCGCGTCAACAACCGGTGAAACTGGCAGATTGACATTGAGGTCGATTGTGTTGTCACCCGACTGGAAGTAGAAGTCGAAGGCGCGGTAAACAACTGTGTCAACTTGGCCAGCGAATGTTGCAAGTGGCTCAAAGGTCACACTGCCGTCTAGGTTGACCGTGAAGGTACCCTGGTCTGCAATCTCAAGAGTGCGAACACAGTCATCTTCTACAACTAGACAGGCAAGAGAGCCGTCAACATCGGTGCCGTCCACAGTTGGAGCAAATGTGAAGTGTTCAGCCTCTGGGTCAACGTATGAGGTGTATGGGTCAACGATTGGTGGGGTCGGAGGAAGTACTCGAACCTTTAGAAGGCCACAGCCTTGGGTTCCGTTGACGTCGCTAACACAGTAACTAATAGGAGTAACCGGGCCAACGAAGTGAACGGCTGGGCTAAAGGTAGCTGTGCCCGAAGTCGTGTTGACGGTCCAGGTGCCCTGCGCAGTGACAACAGTGGTCTTGCAGTTTGTCAACGGGTTTGAGTCGGCTGGGTCAATCAAGCAAGTGGTCGAGGTGACGATGTCTTTCGGGCCACCAGGAATGTTGTAAATGTCTGGGGTGATGTCGATTGGCGTTAGGTAAGGAGTGATTGCAACGAAGTTAGCGTTAGCGCCTTCGTGGTCAGAACCGGTGTCGCTGCCCTTCGACTGGTCAATAACTGGTGGAGGCAAAATGTTGAACCATGCCGTACAGGTCACACTCTCGAGAAGTGTAATTGTGAAGTCTGATTGGCCTGTGGTTGGGGTGTATTTGTTCGGGCTGTTCGGAGTACAGATCCACTCAACAAAGTATGCGCCGTCGATTGCTGTAGCAGTTAGGCGGTAGGTGTTAGGTGTGCCTGTTGCGTTTGATGTGAAGCTACCGTCGCCGGTGCCGTCAGCGGTGACGGTTAGACGCTTCGGTGCAGGACCGGTAACGACAGCACCTGGGTCGGTCGGAGCTGGAGTGGTGACGTTTGGCTGAACAACGATTGGGTCAACAACTGCTGGGCGGTTGACGTGAACCTTGATGGTGTTTTGACCTGACTGGCCAAAAGCGTTGAACGCACGGTAGGTGATTGCTTGGGTGATGCCGGCGTAGGTTGGTGCCGGAGTGAAGATTACTGAACCGTCGGTGTCTTGAACTGCCCAGGTGCCTTCGACTGTTTCAACGATTGTCTTGCAAGCGTTGTCTGCTGGGTCAACCAAGCAGCTCTTGCCGAGGTCAACTGAATCGCCAACGATCTTCTCAACGATGGTGACTGGAGTGTTGAAGTCAGTGGTAGTGAAGTTTTGACGAACGGTTGGAACCGCTGGCTTAAGAACGGTGATGCGTGCTGGTGCTGAACCTACTAGTCGGTCGCATGACTTGCCGGCAACACAAGCGCCGCCCTTGACGTCGAAGTCACTTGCGATTTGGTAAGTGACCGGGCTGGTTGTGCCAACGAAATCTGCGACCGGTGTGAACGAAGCCCAACCTAGTGAGTTAACGTGCCAGGTACCTTCACCCTTAACAACGACGGTCTTTTTGCAAACGTCGTCGGCTGGGTCGATGAGGCAAGTCTCTGACCAGTTCGCACCTTCGCCAGTAACACGTGGGTGGAAGCTGAAAGTTTTGCCAAAGGCGCTGTTCGCATTAACTGGCGTAACAACAGGTGCGCCTGGGTTGCTAACAGAAACTGAGATTGTGCCAACACCCGACTGCTTGAAGCTGTCGGTCGCCTGGTATGAAACTGGTGTGGCCTTGCCAGCGAAACCAACTTCAGGTGCAAACTTCACGGTGCCATCTGAAACGACCGACCAGACACCTTCACCAGCAACAACCAAACGGTCGGTGCAGGCGTCGCCGTTGGCTGCGTCGAGCAGGCATCCGCTGACAATGTCAGTGCCAACAACTGTTGGCTTAACCGAAACCGCAGTGTTGAATGCTGTGGTGCTTAGAACTGACGCAACAACAGGTGCGTGTGGTTTTGAAACGGCGACCGTGACAGGTGCAGCGTCGCTACCTGCCGAGTCGGTTGCCTGATATAAAACAGGCGTAGTAGTGCCTGTGAAAGTTTTCGAAGGAGTAAAGAGAACTTCACCAGTTTTCGATGCAACGTTCCATGCGCCTTCACCGTTGACAACGAGTGAGCCGGTTGCACAGTTAGCCTCTGATGCCACAGCAGTCGACAATGCTGGGTCTACGAGGCAGAAGCGCAAGTCTGTGCCATGACTTGCTGTGGTTGGCTTAAGTGAGACTGGTGTGTTGAACGCAGTGGTGGCTGCAGATGCAGTCACAGTCGGTGCGACAATCGTCGCCTCTACTGCTTGCGCACTCTGTACCATGCTGGTTGCCATGCCCACTGTGAGCATCGCCATTGACAGCAAACTAGCAACTAGTTTGAAACCCTTTTTGCGTAACACTTTTACCTCTAACGTTGTCGACGTATATGAAACTGACTCAATAGTTGGCACAGATGTGCCAGTTTCAACATAAAGTCAACTTTACAGAACTTTCACAGCTTAAGTAGAGCTGAAGTCTAATTTTCTTAAGGTAATTTCAGTGGCACTTAATTAGCGCAAAACACGGTTGTTAGGCGAGATTCGTGACAGTTTCGCCAAAAATTGTCAGACGCGTAGGCCGAGGTCATCCAAGTCAATGGCACTGAGATAGCGATAGCCCGCCGCTTCGATGACTGCCTGAGCGCCAGTATCGCGGTCAACTACGGTTGCTACGGCGACAACAATTGCGCCGGCAGCCTTCAAAGCTTCGGCCGCTGTGAGCGGTGAACCGCCAGTAGTTGAGGTGTCTTCGACGACCACAACACGACGACCTTCGACCGACGGGCCTTCGACCTGGCGGCCCATGCCGTGAGCCTTAGCCGCCTTGCGAACGACGAATGCATCGATGGCTCGACCGCGCGCGGCTGCCTGGTGGAGCACTGCGGTTGCGACCGGATCGGCACCCATAGTCAGGCCGCCAATGGCGTCAAAATCAGTGATTCCGTTGGCGTCAAGCAGGTCAAGCATGAGCTGCCCGATGAGCGGTGCAGCCTCGTGGTGCAGGGTGGCGCGACGAAGATCGACATAGTAATCAGCCTCGAGGCCACTCGAAAGAGTGACGCGACCGTGCACAACGGCCAACTCTTTAACTAGTTCAACAAGGCGAGGTTTAGCGGTCGATTCAAAAGTCATGTATTGAGTTTAAAGGCTCTAGATTTAAAGCATGCGCATTGCCACCTGGAACGTTAACTCGATTCGCACCCGTGTCGGGCGGGTCACTGACTGGCTTCAAAAATCAAACGTGGATGTCTTAGCCATGCAAGAAATCAAGTGCAAACCCGAGCAGTTTCCGGTTGCCGCATTCGAAGCGATTGGCTACGAAGTGATCATGCACGGGTTGAATCAGTGGAACGGAGTTGCCTTTGCACACCGTCTGCCGGCCGCTGATGTTGAGGTTGGCTTTAGCGGCATGCCAGGTTTTGGACCCGAACTTTTGCCCGAGGCAAGAGCGCTTGGAGCCACGTTTGAAGATGTTCGTTTGTGGAGTCTTTATGTTCCCAACGGGCGCTCACTGGGCGACCCGCACTATGACTACAAGCTCGAATGGCTTGACCGTTTGGCCTCGGTAACTGCCGAATGGCTCGAGGCTGACCCTGGCTTAGCCCTCGCCCTGATGGGTGATTTCAACATCGCACCACTCGATTCTGATGTGTGGGACATTCACGATTTCGCGGGGGCAACGCACGTTTCTGAGCCCGAGCGCCAAGCCTTCGAGGCGTTCGAACAGATCGGTTTGGCCGACGTCGTTCGCCCGCTTGTGCCAGAGGGTTACACCTACTGGGATTACCAACAGTTGCGATTCCCTCGAAATGAGGGCATGAGAATTGACTTCATTTTGGGGTCTGAAGAGTTCGCCGAAAGAGTCGAATCAGCGAGTATCGAGCGTGACGAGCGCAAGGGCGAAGGGCCGAGCGACCACGTGCCAGTGCTCGTCGAAATCAACTAGTCGAGCCGCGCAACGGGCAACACAACCGAACCTGAGGGGTTAGGCTTTGAGCCACCGCTGGCGTTCATCCTCGTCGAATTTTTCGATGGCATAACGCAGCTCGGTGCGTGGCATGCGCCCCTTGGTTTCTTCGAGAAACGCGCGCAACACGTTGGGGTCGCGTTTGCCAACTTCGCGCAGCATCCACCCGCAAGCCTTGTGAATGAGGTCGTGTTTGTCGGCGAGTAGCGTGCGTGAAATGCGCAGGCTTGGTTCAAAAATATTTGCGCGGATGAATGCAAACGTGAAGATGATTGCTACACGACGGCGCCACAGGTTGTCGCTGGCGGCTAGTTCGTCGAGCAGGTTTTCGCCAAAACGTTGGTCTTCGGCTGCGACCAAAAACCCTCCGATGACCGAGGCTGAAACGTCAACGAGATCCCAGTTATTGATGTAGCCCTCATAGACAGCGCGCAAGTATTGGTCGAAGATTGCAGCCTTGGTTAGCTCGTCTTTGGCCTTGCGAAAGCGCTCAGTGAGAATAACTGTTGCGGCGAAACGGTGTTCGTGAATCGGGCTTTCGAAGAGCAATTGCATTTCGCGGTCAGGCAAGTTCATGTAGTTCATAGCGATGGCGCGTGACTGAGGAACCGTGAGCCCCAAGAAGATATCGCCTTCAGCATATTGCCCCGGCCCAGTCTTGAAGAAGCGCTGAAGTGGCTGCGCGTGCGTTGGGTTAGCCAGCTCAGCAACCTCAGCAATTAGGCTCTCTGCGGTTTGCTGGGGTAGGTCTATCTCAATGGGTTTCGCTGCCATGTTTTACCTCTTATATAGATGTGTCGGCAGTTGCCTCAACCTTGAGCCCAGATGAGTCTGTGTTCACATCAACTCTCACAAGCGAGCCGTCGTGCACCTGCCCCGCGAGAATCAGATTAGCAAGTTGATCATCGATTTGTTTTTGCATGAGTCGGCGAAGCGGGCGGGCTCCATAGATTGGGTCGTAGCCGTTTAGGGTCAGCCAGGCTCGAGCTGCCGGTGTGACCGCGAGTTGCAAACGTCGTTCGGCTAGTCGAGCCAACAACCGATCGATGTTGAGCTCAACTATGGCGCCGAGCTCTTCGCGTTCGAGTGCTGAGAAAACAACGATGTCATCAAGTCGGTTCAAGAACTCAGGCTTGAAGGCTGCGCGAACGGCTGCCATCACTAGCGGTTCCCGCTGCTCGACGCTGACAGCAGGGTCAACCAAGAACTGAGAACCCAGGTTTGAGGTCAAAATCAAGATGGTGTTTCTGAAGTCGACCGTGCGACCTTGGCCATCAGTTAGGCGGCCATCATCGAGCACCTGAAGCAGAATGTCGAAAACCTCAGGGTGTGCTTTTTCAACCTCGTCGAGCAATACCACGCTGTATGGGCGACGGCGAACAGCCTCGGTGAGCTGGCCACCTTCTTCATAACCGATGTATCCCGGCGGGGCTCCGATCAGACGCGAGACCGAGTGCTTCTCGCCATATTCGCTCATGTCGATGCGAATCATTGACTTTTCGTCGTCGAACAAAAACGCTGCGAGTGACTTAGCGAGCTCGGTTTTGCCAACACCTGTTGGGCCTAAAAATAGGAACGACCCGGTGGGGCGATCTGGGTCTGCGATGCCGGCACGGGTGCGGCGAATCGCGTCGCTCACCGACTTGACGGCGCGCTTTTGACCCACGAGGCGTTTGCCAAGTTCGGCTTCAAGGCCTAGCAGTTTTTCGCTCTCGGCTTGCAATAAACGACCCACTGGGATTCCCGTCCACGCAGCTACAACGGCGGCGATGTCGGCTTCACCGACCTGGTCTGAAACCATGCGATCGACGTTGTCTTCGGTTGAGTTTTCGGCTGCGGTTAGCTGTTTTTCGAGGGCTGGAATTTCGCCATAGAGCAGACGCGACGCCTTCTCGAGGTTGCCTTCGCGTTGCGCTTTTTCTGCTTCAATGCGAAGCGAGTCGAGTTTAGTTTTGAGGTCACCAACGCGGTTTAGCTCAGCGCGTTCGGCATCCCAACGCTTGCTTAGCTCACCAAGTTCTGATGCCTTGCCAGCGAGGTCTTCGCGCAGCTTTGCAAGGCGCTCCTTTGATGGAGCATCCTTCTCTTTCGCTAGTGCAAGCTCTTCGAGCTTTAGTCGATCGACCGTGCGACGTAGTTCGTCGATTTCGACTGGCGCCGAGTCGATCTCCATGCGCAACCTTGAAGCCGCCTCATCGATGAGGTCGATAGCTTTGTCAGGTAGTTGGCGTGAGGTGATGTAACGATTCGAGAGGGTTGCTGCAGCAACAAGTGCTGCGTCAGCGATGGCCACTTTGTGGTGTGCTTCGTATCGTTCTTTCAGGCCGCGCAAAATCGCGACTGTGTCAACGACCGAGGGTTCGCCAACATAGACCTGTTGAAAGCGACGCTCGAGCGCGGGGTCGCGTTCAATGCGTTCACGGTATTCATCGAGCGTGGTTGCACCAATTAGGCGCAGCTCACCTCGCGCCAACATTGGCTTTAGCATGTTCGATGCGTCGATGCCACCGCCGGCACCACCTGCACCAACTAGCGTGTGAATCTCATCGATGAATGTGATGATTTGGCCTTCGGCTGCGTTGATTTCAGCGAGCACGGCCTTTAGACGTTCTTCGAATTCGCCTTGATATTTGGCGCCAGCCAGCAAAGCTGAAAGGTCGAGAGAAATGAGTTGTTTGCCCTTTAAACTCTCGGGCACGTCGCCAGCTACGATTCGCTGGGCTAAACCTTCGACCACCGCGGTCTTGCCAACACCGGGCTCACCAATGAGCACGGGGTTGTTTTTTGTGCGGCGACTAAGCACCTGAGACACGCGACGAATCTCGGCGTCTCGGCCAATGACAGGGTCGAGCTTGCCCGATTTAGCAATATCGGTGAGGTTGATGCCGAACTTTTCGAGCGCGGTTTTATTGTCGCCGGTTGAAGGCATTTGTTGGCCAGTAGCCATGGTGTTGCTCCTTTAGCGAGCCCGCCAAAGCGTCATTGCTTTGGTGACTCGTGATCTCTTGCCCTGAGCCAGTGAAACGATGCCTTCGTCACCCGCGACAAACACGCGTGCACCAGGTCGTTTCATTAGCTCGTCGGCCAAGGTTTTTTCTAGGTCGCGAACTCGCTGTTTGAGTTCATTGTTTTGGTTCTCTAGTTCGAGAATGCGGCGGATTCCTTCGAGGCTGACACCCTCGGCAGAAAGCGCTGCAATAGTGCGCAGCTGGGCAACGTTTCGCATCGTGTATCGACGCGATTGCCCGGCTGTGCGACTTGGGCTAACTAAACCCATTCGGTCATATTGACGCAGGGTTTGTGGGTGCATTACTGCCAACTCGGCCGCGACCGAAATCACGAACATTGGCGTGTTTTCGTCGAAGTCATACATCAGAGCAACCCGGCCCTTAGCAGTAGGTCGGCACGAGGGTCTTCATCGCCAAGCTCTGTTGCAAACGTTGCCAACAGTTCGCCGGCCTTGTCACTGACGTGTGAAGGCACTGCGATTTCGACGGTTGCCAAGAGGTCGCCGGTGCCCTTTGAGGATTCAACACCGCGACCTTTGACACGCAGCACGCGACCGTTTGGTGTGCCCGGGGCGACTTTTAGTTTGACGGGTTCGCCACCAAGCGTAGGCACTTGAATGGTCGCACCGAGAACTGCCTCAGTGAATGCCACCGGCACCACAACGCGCAGGTTGAGCCCATCGCGGGTGAAAACCGGGTGTGGTTTGACTGTGACAGCGACTAGAAGATCGCCAGCTGGCCCGCCGTTTGGCGAAGAGTAACCCTTGCCGCGAACCTTGACTTTTGATCCGTCGTTGATGCCCGCGGGAATCTTGACGCTTAGTGGTTCTTCACCTTCGAGTCGAAGTTTCTCGGTTGTGCCTTTGACAGAGTCGATGAAGTTGATGGTGATCGAGACGCTCTTGTCTTGGCCAGGTTGAGGGCCGAAACCACCACGGCCACCAAAACCTCCAGCGCCGCCGAAGCCACCACCAAAGGGGCTGCCGCCGCCGCCAAAGATGTTGCTGAAAACATCTTCGAAACCGCCTGCCTGACCGGGGCCACCAGATGTGAATCTGGCTCCCCCGCCCATGGCGCGAACGGCATCATATTCTTTGCGCTGCTCAGCATCACTCAAAACCGAATAGGCTTCACTGATTTCTTTAAAGCGCGCTTCGGCTTTAGCATCGCCAGGGTTTGAGTCAGGGTGAAATTGGCGTGCCAGCTTGCGATAAACCTTCTTTAGCTCAGCATCGCTAACGTCTTTAGCTACGCCCAGAATTTTGTAGAAGTCTTTGTCGAACCAGTCTTGACTTGCCATTTTTGATTACCCTTCGGCAGGAATAAAAACTGCCACCTTTGCTGGGCGAATCACTCGATCGCCAAGCGTGAAACCTTGCTCGATTACGTCGCCGACAGTGTTCTCAGTGACCTCTGGGTTTGGCAATTGCACGAGTGCGTCGTGTAGTTCTGGGTTGAACTTCTCACCCTTTTCGCCAAATGCCTTTAGCCCGAACTTGTCACCGGCTGCACGAATCTTGGTTGCCACCGCAGCAAAGGGTGAGCCCTCAAGATCGCCGTGTGCCTCAGCGCGCGACAGGTCGTCGAGTGCTGGCAAGAACGCGCGAAGCACTTCGGCGATTGCACTGTTGCGTGCAAGGTCGCGGTCGCGCTCAACTCGATTCTTGTAGTTCACAAACTCTGCCTGCAGGCGCTGAAGATCGGCGAGCAACTCGGCCTCTTTGTTGATGGCCGAGTTTAGGTCGGCCAGCTCTTGGTCGAGGTCGTCTAGAACGGCTTCGGGGGCATCTGAGTTATTAAGCTCAGATGCTCCTTCGGCTGCTGAATCTTGAGCGGCTGGCTCTTGCGAAGCCTCTTGTGACGCATCTTGCGATTCGAAGTTTTCGGCCATTACTTGCCGTCTTCTTCGTCAACAACTTCGGCGTCAACAACGTCTTCGCCAGAGGTTGCGTCGGCTGCTGCTTCACCTTCGGCCGGGGTGGCCGCATAGATGGCTTCGCCAAGCTTCTGCTGTGACTCGACCAAGGTGTCGTAGGCTGCCTTGACAGGTTCGAACTCTTCGCCGGCGAGCGCAGTCTTTAGAGCATCGACGTCGGCCTGAACCGAGGTCTTGATGTCTTCTGGTAGCTTCTCGTCGTTTTCTTTGATGAGCTTTTCGATGCCATAGACAAGCTGTTCAGCGCTGTTGCGAGTTTCTTGTTCTTCGCGACGCTTCTTGTCTTCGGCTGCGTGCTCTTCAGCTTCGCGAACCATGCGCTCGATGTCTTCTTTTGGCAAGCTGCCGCCACCGGTGATGGTGACTGACTGCTCTTTGCCGGTGCCTTTGTCTTTCGCTGAAACGTGCACGATGCCGTTTGCGTCGATGTCGAAGGTGACCTCAACCTGTGGCACGCCACGAGGTGCTGGTGCGATGCCAGTTAGTTCGAAGTTGCCGAGTGACTTGTTGTCGCGGGTGAACTCGCGCTCGCCCTGATAAACCTGGATCGAAACCGATGGCTGGTTGTCAGCTGCGGTCGAGAAGGTTTCGCTGCGTTTGGTCGGAATCGCGGTGTTGCGTTCGATGAGCTTGGTCATGATGCCACCGACAGTTTCGATGCCAAGTGACAGCGGGGTTACATCGATTAGAAGAACGTCTTTGCGCTCACCTTTTAGAACACCGGCCTGAAGCGATGCGCCAACTGCTACGACCTCATCAGGGTTTACACCCTTGTTTGGCTCGCGGCCGCCGGTGAGGCTCTTGACTAGTTCGCTGATTGCTGGCATGCGGGTTGAGCCACCGACCAATACAACGTGTGCGATGTCGTCAACCTTTACGCCGGCTTCTTTAATGACGTCGTTGAAAGGCTTCTTGGTGCGGTCAACTAGGTCGGCAGTCATCTGCTCGAACTGTGCGCGGGTCAAAGTTTCGTCGAGGTTGGCTGGGCCGTTTTCGGTTAGCGAAAGGTATGGCAACTGAATGCTCGCCTGAGTCGCCTGCGATAGTTCTTTCTTTGCCTGCTCGGCTGCTTCTTTTAGACGCTGAAGTGCGATCTTGTCTTTCGAAACGTCAACACCGGTGGTCTCTTTGAACTTCTTTACTAGGTGCTCAACAATGCGTTGGTCCCAGTCGTCGCCGCCGAGGCGGTTGTCGCCAGAGGTTGCACGAACCTGAATGGTCGAGAAGTCGTCGTCTTTGCCAACTTCGAGAAGTGACACGTCGAAGGTGCCTCCACCAAGGTCGAACACGAGAATCAGTTCATCCTCTTTGCCTTTGTCTAGGCCATAGGCCAGGGCAGCAGCGGTTGGCTCGTTGATGATTCGCAAGACGTTGAGGCCGGCGATCTCGCCAGCGTCTTTGGTTGCCTGACGCTCAGCGTCGTTGAAGTATGCAGGAACTGTGATGACTGCGTCGGTCACTGCTTCACCCAGGTAGGTCTCGGCGTCGCGCTTTAGCTTTGCCAAAATGCGTGCGCTGATTTCTTGTGGGGTGTATTTTTTGTCGTCGACGGCGAAGGTCCAGTCGGTGCCCATGTGGCGCTTGACTGATGCGATGGTGCGGTCAACGTTGGTTACGGCTTGGCGCTTGGCGGTTTCGCCAACCAAGATTTCGCCGTCTTTGGTGAATGCTACGACCGATGGTGTGGTGCGAAAACCTTCGGCGTTTGCGATAACGGTTGGTTCGCCACCTTCGAGAACGGCTACTGCCGAGTTGGTGGTTCCGAGGTCAATGCCTACTGCACGAGCCATGTGGTGTCTCCTTGTTTGTTTCTTTATTACGGATAGGTGGTGCTTCGGCTCAAAGTTGAGCCGATTTGACTCAAGTTTCGCATGCCTGTTTGCGAGTGTCAAGTTTTTGCGGCCAAAGTTGAGTCAAGTTCACTCAACCTTAAGTTTTCGCGTCAGGTTGAACTTGAGGCGAACTCGTGGCAAACCCGATGGCAAAACGTAATCAAAGTTGAAATGTTTTTCGCTAACCTAAAGCCATGACTGTTAGCAATGGCGCAACAACCTCTAGCCCCAATCAGCTACTCACGCCCGGCAGGCG
>CANFKN010000027.1 GCA_947447385.1 Microbacteriaceae bacterium | reverse complement strand
GTTTAGAGCGGCGGCGGTTGACCAGGTGGCAACTTGGGCGCAGCGCGCCGGCGCGAAGTTGGTCGCGGGTGAAACCGATGGCCAAGACCCGGCTTCGGTTGCTTTCAAAGCTGTTGAGACTGCCATCGAAGACAAAGCAGACATCGTGATCATCGACACCGCGGGTCGTCTGCAAAACAAACAGGGGCTCATGGATGAGCTTGGCAAGATTCGCCGCGTTATCGAAAAGAACGCTCGGGTTAGCGAAACCCTTCTCGTGCTCGACGCCACCACAGGTCAAAACGGCCTGGTTCAGGCCAAGGCCTTCGCCGAGGCAGTCGGAATCACCGGTGTCGTGTTAACCAAGGTTGACGGCACGGCCAAGGGCGGCATCGTTTACACGATTCAAAAAGAGCTCGGCGTGCCTGTCAAACTCATAGGGTTTGGCGAAGGTGTCAACGACTTCGCGTTCTTCGAGGCAGACCAGTTTGCGATGGGCCTCGTCGGTCAATAGTCGAGCAGCTTGAGCGCCGGCAGGCGCAAGCGACCAGCAGCGTGCAAAGCCTGCAGTCGGCTGCGGTGGGTGGCCGAGAGGGCATCCTTGAAATTAAACGGCTGGAACCAAAGCAGTGTCTGACCCGACTCGAGGTCACGGCTCGGGCGAGGCACCCAACCCCAGCTCAGCGCAACGTCAAGCATCTGGTCATAACTCATGGTGGTGCTGCAAACCGAAGCGCGAAAGCCGCTAACAAGAATGCCGCCCTCGCGGTCATGGTTTTGCGCCAGCCAATCGTTGAAAGCGCGAGCTGAATCAAAAGCGATTCGCGGAGTTTCGTGCACTGAGCCCATGCCAATAGTTTGACACTTGGTAATCTTGAAACCAACCCCCAAGGAGTTCGATGTTTAACAATCTGTCTGACCGTTTAGTCGAAACGTTCAAGAGCCTTCGCAGCAAAGGTCGCCTCAGCGCCGCCGACATCGACACAACTCTGCGCGAGATTCGCCGTGCCCTGCTTGAGGCCGACGTTGCACTTGAGGTTGTTAAAGACTTCGTGGCCGCAGTTCGCGAACGCGCCATGGGCGATGAGGTTTCAAAGTCGCTAAACCCTGCACAGCAGGTTGTTCAGATCGTCAACGACGAACTCGTGAAGATTTTGGGTGGCGAGCAGCGTCGCCTGCAGTTTGCCAAAAAGCCGCCGACTGTGATCATGCTTGCCGGTTTGCAGGGTTCGGGCAAGACCACCTTGGCTGGCAAGCTCGCCAAGTGGCTCAAAGACCAAGGGCAGACTCCGTTGCTGGTGGCAGCTGACCTTCAGCGCCCAAACGCGGTGAACCAGTTGCAGGTTGTTGGTGAGCGCGCCGGTGTGAGCGTTTTTGCTCCTCAGCCGGGCAATGGCGTTGGCGACCCTGTCAAAGTAGCCAAAGAGGCAATCAAGCACGCCGCTCAAAAGCAGTTCAGCGTTGTCATTGTTGACACCGCCGGCCGCCTCGGCATCGACGAAGAGCTGATGAAGCAGGCACGCGACATTCGCAAGGCCACCGACCCTGACGAAGTTCTTTTTGTCATCGACTCGATGATCGGTCAAGACGCGGTCAACGTTGCCAAAGCTTTCGAAGATGGCGTGGGAATCACTGGTGTCGTTCTAACCAAGCTCGACGGCGATGCCCGCGGTGGTGCAGCTCTATCGGTGGCCTCAGTCACCGGCAAGCCAATCATCTTTGCCTCAACGGGTGAGTCGCTCGACGCATTCGAGCCGTTCCACCCAGACCGCATGGCGAGTCGCATTCTCGACATGGGTGACATTCTCACGCTGATTGAGACCACCCAGAAAAACTTTGACGAAGCCGAAGCCCGCGAGATGGCCGAGAAACTGGCAAAAGACCAGTTCACGCTCGAAGACTTCTTAGACCAAATGCAGCAGCTGCGCAAAATGGGCTCACTCAAGAGCATGTTGGGCATGATGCCTGGCGCGGGCGCGATGCGCAAACAGCTCGACAACTTTGACGAAAAAGAGATCGACCGCACCGAAGCCATCATTCGCTCAATGACTTTGGCCGAGCGCCGCCAGCCCAAGATTCTCAACGGATCACGCCGCCTGCGCATTGCCCGCGGCTCTGGCACCACCGTCACCGAGGTCAACTCGCTGGTCAACCGTTTTGAACAAGCGGCCAAGATGATGAAGACCGTTGCCAAAGGTGGAGTGCCTCAAATGCCAGGAATGCCAGCAATGCCAGGCGTCGGTGGCGCAGGCAGCGCATCGGGCAAAAACAAAGCCAAGTCGAAAGGCAAAGGCGGCTCAAAATCGGGCAACCCAGCCAAACGAGCAGCCGAAGCAGCCGGCCTGACCTACCAAGCGCCAGGCACCAACGACAAGCCTGCGTCGGGTTCTGCATTTGGTCTTGGGCGTTAGCCGAGCATCCGAGATAAAAATCGGTAGCAACACGAACCAAAAGCGCGAGGATGTTTGCCAGACCGCTCAGAATCTGGCAGAATAGAGCGGTTGCCTAGTGTTCGACCCTCTAACCGAACGCCAACGGCAACCCCTAGAGCTTTCTTCACCGAGTGTGCCCCCACGCTCACGGTGAAACGTTCGCCCCAATACAAAAATCAGGAGCATTGTGGCTGTAAAAATCCGCCTAAAGAGAATGGGTAAAATCCGTTCACCGCACTACCGCATCGTAGTAGCCGACTCACGCACCAAGCGCGACGGCCGTGCCATCGAAGAGATCGGCCGCTACGTGCCAACCGAGCACCCTTCGATTATCGAAGTTGACCACGCTCGCGCACAATACTGGCTAAGCGTTGGCGCACAGCCAACCGAGCAGGTTCTTGCTTTGCTAAAGCTAACCGGCGACTACCAGGCATCAAAGGGCGAAGTTGCTGTTAACCGCGTTGAGGTTAAGGCACCTAAGGCCGAGTTTGTTGCTGACGCTGCAAAGAAGACCGTTCTAAAGCCAAAGGCTGAGATCGTTGTTAAGGCTGCAGAGCCTGTTGTTGAAGCTGTTGCTGAAGAAGCCGCTGTTGAAGCTGTAGCCGAAGAGGTTGCAGTTGAAGAAGCCGCTGCTGAAGCACCAGCTGCCGAAGTTGTTGCTGAAGAAGCACCAGCCGCCGAAGAAGCACCTGCAGCTGAAGAAGCCGCAGCGCCTGCTGAAGAGGCCTAAATCGTGTTAGCCGCTGCGCTCGAACACTTGGTCAAGGGTGTTGTCGATAATCCCGACGACGCTTCTGTCACTGCACGCTCAACCTCGCGGGGAGACCTGCTTGAGATTCACGTGCACCCTGACGATCTTGGCCGAGTGATCGGGCGCAACGGTCGCACCGCCAAAGCACTGCGCACCTTGGTGAACGCACTAGCTGATGGCAAGAAGATTCGCGTCGACATCATCGATGGTGACTTCTAACAAAACTGCGCTTCGTGTAGGTCGTCTGGTTAAAGCCCACGGCCTGAAAGGCGCATTCAAACTCGAGCTTTACACCGACAGCCCCAACGAACGTTTTGTTGCAGGCGCTGTGCTCGACCTTCAGGTGCCAGAAACCTCACCGTGGTTTGGCAAACAGGTCGAAGTTGCCGAGCTGCGTTTCTATAACGCAATGCCAGTTCTCTTTCTCAAAGACATCAACGACCGCACAACTGCTGAGACCCTGGTCAAGGCAATCTTGCTGGTTAACGCTGATCTTTCAGAAGCATCTGATGAAGAAGACGCCTGGTTCGACCACCAGCTCGTCGGGCTCGCGGTAATGCGCGAAGGTGTTCAGATTGGCGAAGTTATTCGCGTTGACCATTTTCCGGCGCAAGACCTCCTTGTTGTCAAGACCTCAACGGTTGACGAAGTTCTCGTTCCGTTCGTCAAGGCAATCGTTCCTGAAGTCAACATGGCCACCCGCAGTGTGATTGTCACCCCACCAATTGGTCTTTTCGAAGAGGTGCTGCCTGAGCTTGTGGCGACTCCGGCTGAGGGTAGTGCAGCACTTGCTGACGAGGCAGATGCCGACTCAGACGACCTCAACCCTGAATACGCCGACGAGTAATCAAATGCGCATCGACGCGATCAGCATCTTCACTGAATATTTTCAGGCTCTAGATCTTTCGTTGCTTGGCAAAGCTCAGGCTGCTGGCCTTCTCAACTTCAAAGCACACGACCTGCGCGACTACACTCACGACCGACACCGCACAGTTGATGACACACCTTATGGCGGTGGGGCAGGCATGCTCATGAAACCAGAGCCTTGGGGTGAGGCGTTTGACGACATTTTGGGTGAATCAGATGACGCACCGGTCATCATTTTCACTTCGCCTGCCGGTGAAGTTTTCAAACAGTCAACTGCACGTGAGCTCGCTGGCCGCAAACACCTAGTTTTTGCCTGCGGTCGTTACGAAGGCATTGACCAGCGCGTCGTCGATTATGCGGCCACCAAGGGTGAAGTGCGATTGATTAGCATCGGCGACTATGTTTTGAACGGTGGCGAAGTTGCTGCCATCGCAATGATCGAAGCAATCGCACGCTTGGTGCCAGGGGTCATCGGCAACGCCGAAAGCCTCGTCGAAGAGTCACACAGCGACGGCCTACTTGAATACCCGAGCTACACCAAGCCATCTGAATGGCGTGGGCTAGAGGTGCCGCCGGTTTTGCTTAGCGGAAACCACGCACTCATCGCAAAGTGGCGCCACGACCAACAGGTCGAAAGAACTCGCCAAGTTCGCCCAGACCTACTCGGCGAATAACTCGCCGCGAATCCTGCGTTTTAGCATCTCGCGTGGCACATCTCGCACTCGCACTCGAGCAAAACGTGGCGCGCAGGTAGCGAATCCTCGTTTATTTATGGCAGAATAGACAGGTTGCCGATTGCTCTGCCGCAGGGGAGCGCAACATTCACTTTTAGAAACATCAACTTACCCGTCATTGACCTGCGAGCCGTGACAGAAGAGAGCAAAAAATGCATATTCTTGACGTCGTAGACGCCGCTTCACTTCGCAGCGATATTCCTGCCTTTCGCGTTGGCGACAACGTTAAAGTTCACGTAAACATCATCGAAGGTACCCGCAGCCGTGTTCAGGTTTTTCAGGGTGTAGTTATTCGTCGTTCAGGCGAGGGCGTTCGTGAGACCTTCACCGTTCGCAAGGTTTCTTTTCAGGTCGGTGTTGAGCGTACCTTCCCGGTTCACTCACCAGTTCTAGACAAGATTGAACTTGTTACCCGCGGTGCTGTTCGCCGCGCCAAGCTTTACTACTTGCGCGACCTTCGCGGCAAGAAGGCGAAGATTCGCGAAAAGCGCGACAACGTCTAAAGTTCAGCTAACTTTTCTAAGCTTCAGAGCATGAATGAATTAGGGTTCGACAACGAACAAGATGTTGCCGAGGCCGCACCACGACGCGACCGTTCAGGTCGCAAGCACAAATCAGAAGATTCTGGTTGGGTCGCAAAGTTGAAAAAGAATGTCTTTATGGCATTCTTGATTGACTTGATTGTGATTGTTGCGGCAGCCCTCATTCTTTCTTTGCTGGTCAAGACTTTCTTGGTTCGCTCATTCTTTGTGCCTTCTGGCTCAATGCTCTCGACGCTTCAGCTTCAAGACCGCATCATCGTAAACGAGTTGGTTCCTTCACTGGTTCCTATCGAGCACGGTGATGTTTTGGTTTTTAAAGACCCAGGTGGCTGGTTAGGCCCAGAAGTTTCGACTCAGGCAAAAAACCAAAATGCGGTTGAGCAAGCTACTGAGTGGTTCTTGTCAGCTTTTGGTTTAGCTGCGCCCGACAGCTCACAGCACCTCGTAAAGCGTGCGATTGGTTTGCCTGGCGACCGCGTTGCCTGTTGCGATGTGAACAAGAAGCTCACAATCAATGGTGTGAGCATCGACGAAATTTATCTAGATAAAGGCGTTGAACCATCAGCTTCGCAGTTTGATGTCACCGTGCCAGCTAACAAACTCTGGATGATGGGCGACAATCGCCTCAGCAGTGCAGACTCTCGTTTTCACACAGACCTGCCGAGCAAGGGTTTTGTCGATAGGAGCTATGTTGTCGGGCGAGCCTTCGTTGTGAGCTGGCCAATCAATCACTGGCGTTGGCTAGATAACTTCAGCAGTGTCTTCAAAGACGTTCCCAAGCCTCAAAACTGAGGTTGAGCTGCTCACCATCCATGGTGCGCGCTACATAATCGGCGTCGACGAAGTTGGCCGCGGTGCCCTCGCAGGCCCGGTTGCAGTGGGCGTTGCCCTCCTTGATTCTCACTCGACCGAGTTCGCTGCTGCCTCGTGGCCCCCAGCTCTGGCCGATAGCAAGCTAATGACAGCCAAATCTCGCGAGGCAACCGCGCCACTAACCGGTGAATGGGTTGCCGCCTGGGAGGTCGGTTATGCCTCGGCTGCTGAGATCGATGAGCATGGCATTATTGCCGGCTTGGTTTTGGCTGCGACGCGTGCAATCGAGCTTCTGCTAACTAATTTCAGCGAAGCGACCAGCCTCATCACCGAGGGCGCAGTGATTCTGCTCGATGGTTCACACAACTGGTTGGCCGGGCATTCCGGAGCGTTCGTTGTGCACCACCAGCCCAAGGCCGACCGTGACTGCGTGTCGGTGTCGGCCGCCGCACTCATGGCTAAAGTATCGCGCGATGCGTTGATGGTGCAGCTTGGGGCGACGCACACGCCGTATGGGTTTGAAAGCCACAAGGGTTATGGTGCGGCCTCGCACTTGGAGGCAATTCGCGAGTTTGGTCCATCGCCGGTGCACCGTGTCACTTGGCTTTCACGAATTCTGCCGCAGTCTGGCGAGCTAGACTTTTAACACGATGGATGAAAACGAATTCGACGACTACGACCGCGACGCCGAGCTGGCGTTGTTTCGGGAATATCGCGACGTCGTCGGCACGTTCAAATATGTGATTGAGACTGACCGCCGTTTTTATCTTGCAAATGAAGTTGACCTAAAACGCGTTGACGCTGGCAACGATTTCTATTTTGAAATCAACATGCAAGACGTTTGGGTGTGGGACATCTATCGTTCTGACCGATTCGTAAAGAGCGTGCGGGTTTTGACCTTCAAAGATGTCAACCTCGAAGAACTCTCTGGCAAAGCCTATGAGCTGCCGAAAGAGTTGGCTGTTGGCGAATAGCTAGCAGCTTCGCCCCGGTTTCGGCCTCAAGACCGCTAACACTTGCACACGCAAGACCGCTAACATTTTCGGGCTGAGCGGTTTCTGCACCACCTGGATTGAATATTCAACTCGGATGCCTCCGCCTTGGCAACCTAGCTAAATGCCCGAAACAAGACCAACACCCAAAACCGCCCGTCAACTCTTAGGCCGCTATGGCGAAGACCGCGCCTGCGACTATTTGCAGGCACTGGGCTACAGCATTTTAGAGCGCAACTGGCGCTGTCGCATCGGCGAAATCGACATAATCGCGCGAGACCGAGACCGGCTCGTCTTCATCGAGGTCAAGACCAGATCGGCACAGGGTTTTGGGCACCCGTTTGAATCAATAACTGAAACCAAGGCCGCACGTTTGCGACGACTTGTTGCCGCGTGGTGCGAACATCGCCAAGTTTCTGGCATCAAGGTCAGGCTCGACGCCATCGCTGTTCTCGTGCGTGCAGGCAGGGTCAACATCGAACACCTCAAGCAGGTGCTCTAGAGATGCTTGCGAAATCACTTGCAGTTTCACTTCTCGGCCTAACGGCGACGGCAATCGAAGTTGAAGCTGACATTTCGAGCCAGCTACCAAACTTTGTATTGGTTGGGTTGCCTGACGCATCGCTGAGTGAGTCAACAGCCCGCGTGCGAGCAGCAGTAGTTAACTCAGGTTTCGCGTGGCCAGCCAGGCGGGTGACGGTGAACCTTTCACCCGCCTCAGTGCCAAAGCAGGGTTCGGCATTTGATTTAGCAATTGCGATGGCTGTTTTGGCAGCGAACGGTTCGGTTCGCTCCGATGCAATGGCCGACTGCGTTCTTATAGGTGAGCTCACCCTCGATGGTTCGGTTCGAGCAGTCAACGGAATTTTGCCAATGGTCAAGGCGGCACGCGATCTTGGCGCTGCGCGAGTTATGGTGAGTCGCGAGTCACTAGCTGAGGCCTCGCTCATTGCGGGCATCCACGTCGTTTCGGTTGAAAACCTCAAACAGGCGGTTGGCTGGTTCAACATGACATTGGTTGACGAAGGCACTGAGAACATATGTGTTGGCAGAATCAAGGGAGTTACCGCCGATGCGATTGCGATCTTTGACGCCCCAGATTTAGCCGATGTGATTGGCCAGGACCTTGCGGTGAACTCGTTGTTGGTAGCTGCAGCTGGCGCTCACCACATGATGATGGTTGGCACACCAGGGGCAGGCAAGACAATGTTGGCGGAGCGGCTGCCAGGATTACTACCTGATCTGTCGGTTGAAGCTGCCCTTGAGACGGCGGCCGTTGCTTCGATTGCGGGTCGGTCGGTTTTTGGGTCTGACTCGGCTTCGCTAGACCGCAGGCCAAAATTTGAGGCACCGCATCACAGTTCATCGATGGCGGCAATCGTCGGGGGAGGTTTGCGCACACCAAAACCTGGCGCAATCTCATTAGCCCACAACGGCGTGCTTTTTCTTGACGAAGCACCTGAGTTTCAAACCCCGGTGCTCGACTCTCTCAGGCAACCACTCGAGAGCTCAGAGATTAGGTTGCATCGGGCGGCTGGCACAGCGGTTTTTCCGGCAAGGTTTCAGCTGGTTCTCGCAGCCAACCCTTGCCCCTGCGGCAAGGCATTCGCGATTGAAGGCTGCAAGTGCACAGCAATCTCGCGTGCTCGTTACGCTCAGAAGTTAAGCGGGCCACTGCTTGATCGAATCGACATTCGTCTGGTGGTGCAACCGGTTTCAGCGTTAAAACAGAAAATGGTTCGAGAGGGCGAGGTGACGCCAGCTCTAACCACTGCAATGGCTCGCTCCATGGTTGCCGAGGCTCGACTCGCGGCATCAACACGCCTAAAAAAGACTCCTTGGAACACCAATTCTCAGGTCTCGGCAAACTACCTGCGTGGCCCGCTGAAGCTACCTGGGCAGGCAACTCGAGCTTTAGATATCGCGTTGAATCGAGGCCGCATGAGCATGCGAGGATACGACCGTTGCCTGCGTCTCGCCTGGACTCTCGCAGATTTAGCCGGCCGAAACTCCCCGATTGCTGACGATGTCGCGCAGGCTGTATTGCTTCGAGGTAACGATAACCCGCTAGGGGTTCAGTGATGGCTCGCGCACTTGCTCAGGCGCTCATGCGAGAGCTCAGCCTCAACGAAAAGATGCTTAGACATAGCGCTTTGACGCGCAGCTTGCTTGGCGAAGCCGACGGCTCGAACGATGCTCGAGGCTCGAACCATGCAGGAATAGACTCGTCCATTGAACTTTTCGCCTCGGTCGCCTGGAGTGCAATAACTGAGCCGGGCGATGAGTTTGCTGGCTATGTTCGCAGGCAAATCGGTGTCGCAAAATCTCTATCGCTGCTCATAAACTGCGATGACCCTAGACAATGGGCCTTCAAGTTGCTTGATGATGATTTGGCAAACGTGGCCGACGAGCGCTTTGTTTCATTTGAACAAACCATTCAAGAATCGTTGGCGCGCTGGCGCCCACGCCTTTCTCTCGCAAAAGTGGTTGCGTTGTTAGATGTAGCCGAACGTTTAAGGTTGGTTCTAATAAACAGCAGGCACAGTGCGTGGCCTTCACAGCTGTCGAGGCTTGAACTTGCCGAGCCGGCAATGTTGTGGTTGCGGGGCTCAACTGCAGCACTCGATGCATCTGCCAGAAGCGCCGCTCTGGTGGGTTCAAGAACGGCCAGCACGTATGGCTTTGAAGCAACTACTTTTCTCGTGCAAGGGTTAGCAGACGCCGGCGTTGCAATCATTTCTGGAGGAGCATTCGGCATCGATGCGATTGCCCACCGTGCTGCATTAGCGGTCGAAACCCCCACTGTTGCTGTTATGGCTGGGGGAGTCGATCGACTATACCCGCGCAGCAACGAGATTCTCTTGAGCGCAATCATCGAACACGGCGCCGTCGTCAGCGAACTAGCACCAGGCACCGCGCCAACCAAGTGGCGATTTTTGCAACGAAATCGAATCATTGCAGCTCTAAGTTCTGCCACGGTAGTTGTCGAGGCAGGCTATCGCTCAGGCGCAATCAATACGGCCAACCACGCCAACGCACTCAACTTATCGGTGGGTGCAGTACCCGGCAGCATTTTTTCTGCGACTTCGGCGGGTTGCCATCGCCTGCTATCTGACGGAAAAGCGCAGGTCGTGACATCTGCAGCCGAGGTGCTCGACCTCATTCGGAGCAACTCTGGCGATGGAACGTTCGATGAAACCTCTGAGCCACTCGCCAACAGCTCACCGAAAAATTCTGGCTTTGCAACAGAGCTATTAGGGCCTGCCAGCGTTTCTGCGTTATTGCCACTCGATATTCGGGTTTATGACGCAATAGGTTTCGGTCGCCTTACTCTCGACGAAATCTGCCTTTCAGCAGGGCTTACCTCCAACGAGGCCATGCAGGCGCTCGGCTCTCTAACCCTGCTCGGGCTTGTGTCGAGCGCTGATGCAAGGTGGGCTCGAGCCTAAACTGAAAACGTGCGCAACCAGTTGATTAGCCTGCTCGGTGAATACCTTAGCGAGCTGACTCGCCTCAAAGGTTATTCGGCAAACACGGTGAAGTCTTATTCAGCCGACCTTAGAGGTTTCATTGACTTTCAGGCTGCCGAAAACGGGTCAGTTGGGCGCGATGAACCAGAAGCTCGCGACCTCACTACCGAGAACCTGCGCAACTACCTGTGGTTTGTGACCAAGGATTCCGCGGCGAAGTCAACCGTGGCAAGAAAAGCCACCGCGCTTCGCATGTTTAGCGCCTGGTGCTATGCACACAACTTCATCGAAGTTGACCCTGGACTTCGTCTCAAGTCTCCAAAACTTGATCGGCCGCTGCCTGCTGTTGTTAGCGCTGAGTCGATGAAACAGCTGCTCAATTGGGTTGCCGAAACAGCAACCGTCGATAACCCGACAGGCGTGCGCGATTTGCTCGTGTTCGAGCTTCTCTATTCAACCGGTGCTCGCGTGAGCGAGCTCGCAAACTTAAACCTCGACAGCATCGACTATTCGCGGGGGCTGCTAAGCATCATCGGCAAAGGCAACAAGCAACGCATGGTGCCTTTCGGCGAGCCAGCGGGCCGGGCGATTGACCTTTGGTTGCAACAGGGGCGACCAGCGTTTCTAAACGAACACAGTGGCGATGCCCTGTTGTTAACCGCCAAAGGCAACCGCCTTGGCGTGCGTCAGATTTTTGATTTAGTTGCCAAAAATCTGGCAGCATTGCCGCTCGCTGGGGCCAGTGCTCCACTCGGGCCCCACGCCTTGCGTCACAGTTTTGCCACCCACCTGCTTGACGGCGGCGCTGACTTGCGGTCGGTGCAAGAGTTGCTCGGTCACGCCAACCTCGCAACCACTCAGATCTACACCCATGTCAGCGTCGAGCGCCTGCGTGATAGCTACAAGCAGGCGCACCCGCGCGCTTAG